>JBBJJH010000001.1 GCA_037623315.1 Halanaerobiaceae bacterium ANBcell28 | reverse complement strand
GACTAGTACTAATAGGTCGAGGACTTAATCTCATTTTAATTTTTTCTGTATGCAGTTTTGAAGGTACATTAGATCTTTGATCTTTTGCACTATACACTTTTCGGTGGTAATAGCGAGGGGGAAACACCTGTTTCCATTTCGAACACAGTAGTTAAGTCCTTCTGCGCCTATGGTACTGCGAGGGTGACTTCGTGGGAGAGTAGGACACCGCCGAAATTTATTTTAATATCTCTATTTTAAACTCCAAAGTTTGGGGTTTTTTTAATGCCAGGAAAATATGACTTTCGGAGTCTGTGGATTAATTTTCGGTACCCGATTTTTGATTTAAGAACGCAATGTAACTTTTAGTATGACCATATTCGATTAGGCCTCACTAAAAGTTTAATTTTAGATACGCAATGTAACTTTTAGTATGACCATATTCGATTAGGCCTCGCCAAGAATTTTTTATTACAAAATAAGATGATATGGTCAATTTTCTATGAAATTAATTTTGCTTAGATTTAAGTAAAATTATTAGATGTTCTAATGCTTGTGGTGTTGAACTTATAGTAACCATGTATATAGGTATATATTTATAACCTTTAAGGATTAATTAATTTACATGTGAAATTCCTTTTATTTACATAGATTATTTCTTATGTATATGATATAATATTTTTACATAGTAGTTAAAAGGGGGGTACTAGTAGCCCCTGTATGTAGTCTTGAATTCTTAGAACAAGATCACGCTTAAGGGTGTCTGAGAAATTATGCAAGGCAGCATTAAGCATTAAGCAGGTGGCTAACAATATGAAAAAAAACATTTATTTTATTATTGTACTTATGTTATTTTCTTTTTCTGTTGATTCAGTAGAAGCAAGTTTAGAACTTAGTTATGACTTGGGCAATGCTTTTCAAATGAGAGAGTTTAATTTAGAGAAAGATACTTTATTTATACCAGAATTTCATGTAAGAGGAATTTACGTTACAGGTTGGGTAGCAGGTACTAGTAGGATGGATAATCTTATTCATTTAGTTGATAACTCTATACTGAATACTATGGTTATTGATATTAAAGATGAACATGGGGATTTAAGTTATATATCAAATATACCTTTAGCAAACGAGATAGGAGCGGATCGAAGAAAGGTTAAAGATATTACAGCACTGCTTAGTATCTTAAATGATAAAGGTATATATACGATTGCTAGGTTAGTACTTTTCAGGGATACTTTATTAGCTACTAATAGACCAGATTTAGCTTTGAATATGTATAATACAGAGACAAATGAAATTATAAGAAGCACCAGTTGGGTAAATCCTTTTAGAAGAGCAGTTTGGGATTATAATATTCAGGTAGCTAAAGATGCTATTAATATGGGATTTGATGAAATTCAATTTGATTATATTAGATATCCTGCTCAAGGGGACCGTGTTTTACAATCTTTATTACCGCATGGACGAAGTAAAAGCAGTGTTATAAATGATTTCAGCAATTACGCCTTAAATGAATTATCTGACTATGATGTACCAATATCAATTGATGTTTTTGGTATGACTACTACAGTTAATAATGATTTAGGAATAGGTCAAAATTTTAATGATCTTGCTGAGAAATTTAGAATTATATCACCAATGATATATCCGTCACATTATGGTCCTGGGGTTTATGGAATTGAAAATCCGGATTTAGAACCATATAATTTAATAAATAGAAGTCTTAGAGATGCTTTGAGGAAAATCGAAAGCATAGAAGATAATGATGATATTATAATTAGACCTTGGTTACAAGATTTTTCTTTGAATAATAGATATACTTATAAAGAAGTACTAGAACAAATTAGAGCTGCTGAAAATTTAGGTATAAAAGAATGGTTATTATGGAATCCAAGTTCAAATTATCAAGAAGCAGCACTTAAACCACCTTATTAAAAATAGGGTGGTTTTTTAAATCCTACTTTGTGTTATTTTATTAAAAATATTATAATGATAATTTACTCATTACGAAAGCCGGCCTTAAATATAAAAAAATGGATTTTTAATAAAAAATTAATACTTAACGCATGAAAAATTTATCAAGGGATATAATTTATAATATAAAACACTTGATATTTTAAAAAAATATAGTATTATATTATATAGAAGGTCAAAAATAGTCAAAGACAAAATAAGGAGGCTTCAATATGTCAAGTTTATCTGACCAAATTGAGCAATATCTTAGGGAGTTAATAAAAAAATATCAAGGTGAAGTAGAAATAAAAAGAAATCAATTAGCTGATGATTTTAATTGTGCCCCTTCTCAAATAAATTATGTTTTAGAAACCAGATTTCCTTTAGAAAAAGGTTATGTAGTTGAAAGCCAGCGTGGTGGTGGGGGTTATATTAGAATAATAAGAATTAAAATTGAATCTTCGCAAGAACACATAAAAAACATTATAGCTAGGCTAACAAGACCTATATCCCAACGTGAGGCAGAAGCTATAATAGCCCGATTGCATGAAAATAATTTAATAAAGAAAAGAGAAAGGGTATTAATGGAAACAGTTGTGAATAAAAAAATAATAGGTATAAACTTGCCTCATCGAGATTATTTGCGAGGTAGATTGTTAACTGCAATGTTAGAAGTAATTCTTAAGAGTTCAGAAAGAGGGGAGGAAGATTAAGGTGAAATGTCAACGTTGTAATGAAAAAGATGCTTCAATTCATCTAACTAAAATAATTAATGGCAAGAAAAACGAAGTATATCTTTGCGAAAAGTGTGCAAAAGAAACAGGTCAATTAAATTTTGCAAATAATAATCCTTTTACTTTTCAAAACTTATTAAAGGGTATTCTTAACCCTCAAATGGAATCATATGAACAACATAAGGAAGACCAAAACTGTGATAACTGTGGTTTAACTTATAAGGATTTTTCTAAAAATGGATTCTTAGGTTGTGCATCTTGCTACAATTCCTTTTATGAAAAACTCGATCCCTTATTAAAAAGAATACATGGTAGTAATAGACATAATGGTAAAGTGCCGAAAAGAAGGGGCGGAGACCTAAAAATAAAAAAAGAAATTCAAGTAATGAGAGAAAAGATGTCAGAAGCTGTAAAAAAAGAAAATTTTGAAAGGGCTGCTGAAATAAGAGACAAAATTAAGATTCTTAAAAATAAAATTGGAGGTGATGAAGTAAATGTCAATTAAGGATAATATAAATAACTATTTAATAAACTGGATGGCAAAGGATGGACCAGAAAGTGATATAGTTTTAAGTAGTCGAGTTCGTTTAGCACGTAATTTAGAAAACGAGAGTTATCCTAATTTTGCCAATGATGATACTAGGCGATCTGTAAGTAAAAAAGTTCATTCTGCAATTACAAGACAAAATCATCTTAAATTACATTATATAAATATGTCTGATTTACCTGAGATTGAGAGAGAATTATTAGTAGAAAAACATCTTATTAGTCCCCTTCATGCGAAAGGAAACTATGAAAAAGGTTTGTTTCTTAATGATAAGGAATCAGTTAGTATAATGCTTAATGAGGAAGACCATATAAGAATACAAGTTTTAGCTGCAGGTATGCAGTTAAACGATGTGTGGGAAATAGCCAATGAAATTGATGATACATTAGAGTCTCAATTAGATTTTGCTTTTTCAGAGAAGTGGGGTTATTTATCAACTTGTCCTACTAATGTTGGTACCGGTTTACGCGCATCTATAATGATCCATTTACCAGCTCTTAATCTTAGAAAAAATATTAATAAAATGTTAAGAGCAGTATCCCAATTAGGCCTGGCGGTCCGTGGTCTTTATGGAGAAGGTAGTGAATCTCTAGCTAACATATATCAAATTTCAAATCAAGTGACTTTAGGTCATAGTGAGACGGATATTATCGATAATTTAGGAAGTGTTAGCAAACAGATAATAGAACAGGAAAAGCAGGCACGAAAAATACTATTAGAAGAGAATGAAGTGAATTTAAAAGATACAGTTAGACGTTCCTTAGGAACTTTAAAATATGCTTACAGGATATCAAGTGAAGAAGCGATGAAACTATTATCTAATGTAAAATTAGGTATAGATCTGGGTATAATAGAAGGTGTTGATAATAAAATCTTAAGAGAATTAATGATTCTAATTAGACCAGCACATATTCAAAAATTAAATGGGAAGGAATTGGAAAGCATAGATAGAGATATAAAAAGGTCTGAATTGATTCAAGCACGTTTAGAGATGAAGTAGTGGTTATAAAATTATAAAGGAGTGGTGTAATATGTTTGGAAGATTTACAGAAAGAGCTAGAAAAGTTTTAAGTCTTGCAGAGCAATCAGCTGTAAGATTAAAACATAATTATGTTGGTACAGAACACATTCTTCTAGGGTTGATTAAGGAAAGTCAGGGAATAGCTGCTAAGGTGTTATCAGAAGTAAATATTAATGAAGAAAAAATTATAGAACAAGTAAAAAAGATAGTTGGAGAAGGAAAAGAGGATATACAAAAACCGGTTAGTTTAACACCAAGAAGTAAAAAGATTTTAAATTTATCTATGGATGAAGCAAGAAGATTAGGACATAATTATATTGGTACAGAACATTTGTTATTAGGCCTAATTAGAGAAGGTGAGGGTATAGCAGTAAGAATTATAACTGAGTTAGGGGGAGACCTTAAAACAATTCATAAACAAATAATTGATCTATTAGGAGGTCAAAGTAATTTAGAAAAACAAGGAGTCGATAAAAATAGCGAAACTGCAAATTTAGATGAATATAGCAGGGATCTTACAGAAATGGCTAGAGAGGGTAAACTAGATCCGGTTATTGGGAGAAATAAAGAAATAGAAAGAGTTATACAAGTATTGAGTCGAAGGACTAAAAATAATCCAGTATTAATTGGAGAACCAGGTGTTGGTAAAACGGCTATAGTGGAAGGCTTAGCCGAAAGAATAGAAACAGAAAATGTACCAGATATATTACTAAATAAAAGAGTTGTATCTTTAGATTTAAGCTCAATAGTAGCTGGGTCTAAATATAGAGGAGAATTTGAGAAGCGTTTAAAAGCAGTCATGAATGACATTATAAAAAACGGTAATATAATACTATTTATAGACGAACTTCATACTTTGGTAGGTGCTGGAGCGGCGGAGGGAGCTATTGATGCTTCGAATATTTTAAAACCAGCTCTAGCCAGAGGAGAATTACAAGCAATTGGTGCGACTACTCTTGATGAATATAGGAAACATATTGAAAAGGATGCAGCTCTAGAGAGAAGGTTTCAATCTGTTCTAGTTGAGGAAACAAATCCTGAAGAGACTATAAGTATTTTAAAAGGCTTAAGAGATGCTTATGAAGCACATCATAAAGTTGTTATCACTGACGAAGCAATTAAAGCTGCTGTTAATATGTCACATAGATATATAACTGAAAGATTTTTACCAGATAAAGCAATTGATCTAATTGATGAGGCAGCATCTAGGGTAAGATTAAGTAATAATACAAGGCCACCTGAAATAAAAGAACTGAATAAATTAATTGAGGAATTGCAAAAAGAAAAAGAAGCTGCTGTTAAGAATCAAGAATTTGAAAAAGCTGCGGAAATTAGAGACAGGGAAAAAGAGACTATAAATAAATTAGAAAATTTAAAAGAAAATTGGGATAATAATAAAGGACGTTCAGAAAGTACAGTTAGTTCAGAAGATATTGCACATATTGTATCTTCTTGGACAGGAATTCCAGTAACGAAGTTGGAAGAAGCAGAGACTCAAAAACTACTAAGGCTAGAAGACGAATTACACAAAAGAGTTATTGGACAAAATGAAGCTATAGATGCAGTTTCTCAGGCAGTACGAAGAGCAAGAGCTGGTCTAAAGGATCCTAAAAGACCGATTGGCTCATTTATTTTCTTAGGTCCTACAGGAGTGGGAAAGACAGAACTGGCAAGAACTTTAGCAGAAGCTATGTTTGACGATGAAGAAGCTATGATAAGAATTGATATGTCAGAGTATATGGAAAAACATTCAGTATCTAGAATGGTTGGTTCTCCTCCTGGGTATATTGGTCATGATGAAGGAGGGCAATTAACAGAACCAGTTAGAAGGAGACCTTATTCCGTTATACTATTTGATGAAATCGAAAAAGCTCATCCGGATGTTTTTAATATATTATTACAAATATTAGAGGATGGTACACTTACTGATACACACGGGCGCAAGGTTGACTTTAAAAACACAGTGGTAATTATGACTTCAAATGTTGGTGCTAATTTTATAGAAAAAGAAGCTACATTGGGTTTTATGACACGAAGCAATGACGAAGAAAAATATGGTAACATGAAAGATAAAGTTATGTCTGAATTGCGCCGTACTTTTAGACCTGAATTTTTAAACAGGTTAGATGAGATTATTGTTTTTCATGCATTAAATAAAGAACACATTAAAGAGATTGTAGAATTGATGCTAGATGATTTAAGAGATAGACTTATAGAAAACAATATTCAAATAGTCCTTAGTGAAAAAGCTAAAAATTATTTAGTGGAAGACGGATTTGATGCTCAATTCGGTGCAAGGCCTCTTCGTCGTAGCATACAACGATTAATCGAAAATCCTGTATCAGAAAAAATACTTGAAGGAAGTGTAAGTTCAGGAGATACAATAAAAGTTGATGAAGAAGAAGGTAAATTAATTTTTACCTAATACTGTAATAAGATTAAATTAAATGAATTAAATATTATATTCCTTGTAAAATGATGACAAAAATGATATAATAAAATATAATTCAAACAATTTAAACTATCTTAATAAGATTATAAGAATGCATAAAGTAGGGGAATTAAATTATGGCAAGGAATATTAAAAGTTATATTTGTCAGGAATGTTCATATAAGAGCAGTAAATGGATGGGACGATGTCCTTCCTGTGATTCATGGAATACATTTAAGGAAGAAAAGAATACAACAGAGAGTAAAAGAATAGATATTAGGACAGACGCTTGTCCTATAACAGATGTAGATAGTGGAGAACGTTTACGCTACAAGACAGACATTCATGAATTAGATCGTGTTTTAGGTGGAGGTATAGTTAGTGGTTCCTTAGTATTACTTGGTGGAGCCCCTGGTATTGGGAAATCAACCCTGATACTTCAGGCGGCTTCCCTTTTTAGTAAAAAGTATCAAAAAGTTTTATATGTATCTGGGGAAGAATCTGCATCTCAAATAAAAATGCGGGCAGACCGTCTTGATGTATTAAATCAAGAACTTTATGTTCTAGCAGAGACTGATTTTGAGGAAATTTATATACATTTGTATAAAGGAAGCTATAATCTAGTGATAATTGATTCTATTCAGACCATACAAGATTCAAAAATAAATTCTTCGCCTGGAAGTATAACACAAGTAAAGGAACTTACAGGTAGGTTAATGAAAATCGCAAAGGAAAAAAATGTACCAATAATATTAATTGGACATGTTACAAAAGAAGGAGAGTTAGCAGGACCTAAAATTTTGGAACATTTAGTGGATACTGTTTTGCAATTTGAAGGTGATAGAAATTATGCTTATAGATTGTTAAGAGCTGTAAAAAACAGATATGGTTCAACAAATGAAGTGGGAGTATTTGAGATGAGAGATAAGGGGATGGTAGAAGTCTCTAATCCGTCGCAACTTTTTTTACAGGAACGTCCTAAAGATGTATCAGGCTCAGTGATAGTTCCTGTTATAGAGGGTAGTCGTCCTCTCTTGGTCGAAGTGCAGGCGTTATCATCTACATCAACATTCTCTTCTCCCCAACGCTTAACAACTGGTGTTGATTATAAAAGAGTATCTATTTTATTAGCAGTATTGGAAAAGAAAATTGGAATTAATTTTCAAAATAGAGATGTACATTTAAATATAACAGGTGGATTTCGCGTAGATGAACCTGCGCTTGATTTGGGTATAGTTACTGCAGTGGTCTCAAGTCATTTAGATATTCCGATGCCAGCTAATATGGCTGTTTTTGGTGAATTGGGACTGGCTGGTGAAGTCAGAGCAGTAAGTAATATTGGACAAAGAGTTAGGGAACTAAAAAAAATGGGATTTAAAAAAATAGTAGTTCCTCGAGGGAATATGAAAGGTTTATCATTTGATCCAGAAATAAATTTGATAGCAATTGATTCAGTACATAAATTATTGAAGTTAATCAAAGGGGTGGGCTGATTATGGTTAAAGAAAAAAACCTTGAAGAAATATTAAGAATGATTGCTCCTGGTACCATCCTGAGAGAGGGTTTGGAAAATGTATTGCGAGCTAAAACCGGGGGCTTGATTGTTGTTGGGGATAGTGAAGAGGTTTTGGGTATTGTTGATGGTGGGTTTAATCTAAATGCAGAATTTACTCCTGCCAGATTATATGAATTAGCTAAAATGGATGGAGCTATGGTATTAAATGAAAATGCTGATAGAATATTATGTGCTAATGCACAATTAATTCCTGATCCTTCAATTCCTTCACAAGAAACAGGAACGCGTCATAGAACAGCAGAACGTGTTGCTATACAGACTGGGAAATTAGTTATTGCTATATCTCAACGTCGAGATATTATTACGTTGTATTTGTATGATAAAAAGCATATCTTAGAAGATATAAGAGTAATATTATCAAAAGCAAATCAGGCAGTTCAAACATTAGAAAAATATCGTAACGTTCTTGACCAGGCTTTAACTAATTTAAGTGCATTAGAATTTGAAGATTTGGTTACTATATCAGATGTTGTTACTGTTATACAGAGATCAGAAATGGTTATCAAAATTGAGCGAGAAATTAAAAGATATATTAATGAATTAGGAACAGAGGGCCGCTTGGTTAAAATGCAATTAGAGGAATTAGTGGCAAATGTTCAAGAGGATATAATTCTCGTTTTAAAAGATTATATTGAAGAAGACGCAGCAAATAAAGATCCAAAAGAATTATTATTTGAACTTACAAATTGGTCTTCAGATGAAATGCTAACATTAAATACTATAAGTAAGGCCTTAGGTCATGGAGGCAGTGTAAATGCTTTGGATTTATCAGTAGCTACTAGGGGTTACAGAGTATTGCGTAAAATACCTAGACTCCCTATGCCAGTAATAGAGAACCTAATTTATCAATTTGATAACTTACAAAGTATTATAAATGCTTCTCCTGACGAATTAGATGATGTTGATGGAATTGGAGAAGTTAGAGCACAAGCGATAAAGGAGGGTTTGCGTCGTTTAAGGGATCAAGTTCTTTTAGATCGACACATATAATATTAGTTAAATTGACAGCTTTTTAAACTAGTGATATAATTATTCTAAGGAATAATATGGATTTATATATATTTAGAGGGGTTGATAAAACATGTTTGATGTTGGAGATAAAGTAGTATATCCTAACCATGGTGCAGGTACTATTGTTGGAGTAGAAACAAAAGAGATACTGGGAGAGCAAAAGAAATATTATATAATGAAATTACCTATAGGTGAAATGAAAGTTATGATACCGGTAGAAAAAGTAGAGGAAATTGGAATAAGAAACGTAATTACAGAAGAGAAAGCAGATGAAGTATTGAGTATGCTTAAAGGTGATAAAAGTAAAATGTCACAAAATTGGAATCGTAGATATCGAGCCAATATGGAGAAACTCAAGACAGGTGATATATATGAGGTTGCTGAAGTAGTAAGAAACCTTACTATTCGAGATCACGAAAAAGGATTATCGACTGGCGAAAAGAAAATGTTAAATAATTCCAGACAAATATTAATTAGCGAACTTGTACTCTCTAAAGATATGAAAGAAGAAGAAGTAGATGATTTAATTACAAATGTCTTTGATGATAACCCTAATATAGAAGAAGATGAATAATTATACAATGACTTGAATCATTTTATTAATTTTGGTAATAATATAAGAAAGGAGGTGTCTAAAAAAATGGTAAAAAACGTAATGCGCCTAGTTTTAGGTGTTTTTGGTGCAATTATTGGTGTTGAGGTGGTAAAAGCCTTAGGAATAGCGACTGAATTTAGCAAGCCAATTTGGGAACATATTGATATGTGGTTCAGTAGTACACAATTTATAGCTATTATTATTGGATTTTTGTTTGGTTTTTTTATAATTTCGTATCTATTACAGAAATTATTACAGTTAATTATTAATTTTGAGCATCATCTATCCTGGAAAAGGATGGTTGTTGGTCTTTCTGGTTTATTAGCAGGTTTATTGATTGCTCTTTTTATAAGTCTTCCTTTTTCTGACTTGTTAAGTGAAGGTGTTGGTAAATACTTAGGTATATTAATTAATTTAATTTTTGCTTATCTTGGATTTAGCTTGTTCATTTTTAAAGAAAAGGAATTAATGGGGATCTTTGATCACAAAGAGAAACAATTTGAATCTCTTTATGAAAACTTTATAAGTAACAAAATATTAGATACAAGTGTTATAATCGATGGAAGAATTGCTGATATTTGTAAAAGTGGTTTTGTAGAGGGAACTCTAGTTATTCCTGAATTTGTCTTAGAGGAATTGCGACATATTGCAGATTCATCTGAATCACTAAAACGTAATCGAGGTAGAAGAGGTCTTGATATCTTAAAACAGATGCAAAAAGAACCAAATATAATAGTTGAAATTATTAATCAAGATTTTGATGATATCCAGGAAGTTGACAGTAAATTAGTTAAATTAGCACAAATAATGGATGCTCGAGTTGTTACTAATGATTACAATTTAAATAAAGTAGCTGAATTGCAAGGAGTCCGTGTTTTAAATATTAATGAATTAGCTAACTCAGTAAAGCCAATTGTATTACCTGGTGAAGAAATGAGTGTAAAGGTAATAAAAGAAGGAAAAGAAGATGGTCAAGGAGTAGCTTATCTTGACGATGGCACTATGATAGTTGTTGATGATGGAATACGATATATGAATAAAAAAATATCAGTGATGGTAACAAGTATATTACAGACAGCGGCAGGTAGAATGATATTTGCTAAGCCAAAAGCAAGCAAACAAATAGTATAAAATTAATTATAATTATTTATAAGATAATAAGGGGTATATATAATGGGTTTTGGAGTAATAATACCAGCAGCAGGTCAAGGTAAAAGAATGAAAAGTAGTGTTAAAAAACAGTATCTAGAATTACTAGGACTTCCAGTTTTAGTTCATACTTTATCCCTATTTGTTAATCATCCTGAAATAATACAAATAATAATAGTAGTTCAAAAAGATGAAATAGATTATTGTACTTTAAATATTGTAGATAAATATTTTAATAAAAAGGATATTCAAGTAGTAGCTGGTGGAAAGACAAGAAGAGAATCAGTGTTTGCTGGTCTAAAGGTCTTTTCGCCAGCCCTTGATTATGTTATAATACATGATGGCGCTCGTCCTTTAATAACAAATAAGTTATTAAATAAGGTAGTTAGCTCAGTAAAAAAAGAAAAGGCGGTTACTCTTGGGAGTAAATTAAAAGATACCATCAAAAAGGTGAATGAGAAGAAGGTAGTTTTAGAAACTCCTGACCGCAAAGAATTTATGGCAATACAGACACCACAAGCATTTTTATATAAAACTATTTTAGAAGCGCATCAGAGGGTACCGCAGGACGCGGTAGTCACAGATGATGCTTCTTTGCTTGAATATATGGGCTATGATGTTAAAATAATAGAGGGATCATATGAAAATATAAAAATTACTACACCTATAGATATGGTAGTTGCTGAGAGTATTATAAGTGGGCGCAAAAGGAGCAAATAAATTGAGAATAGGCATTGGTTTTGATGTACATAAATTTAAAGAAGGTAGAAAACTAATTATTGGCGGAGTAAATATTCCTTATTTATATGGCTTACTGGGACATTCAGATGCAGATGTATTAACACATGCATTAATGGATGCAATTTTAGGAGCCTTATCTAGAGGTGATATTGGTAAACACTTCCCTGACAATGATGTACAATATAAAGATGCTAATAGTTTGGAATTATTAGAGAAGGTAAATAAATTTTTAATAATGGATAATTACTCTATTTCCAATATTGATATGATTATTATGGCTGAGGAGCCGAAAATGGCTCCTTTTTATCCTGAAATAAAGAAAAAATATAGCGAGATATTAAATACTAAGAGTGATCAAATTAATATAAAAGCTACTACAACAGAAAAATTGGGCTTTGTTGGTAGGAAAGAAGGCATAGCAGCACAGGCAATTGTTTTGTTAAATAGAGGAGGAGAGCAGGATGCTAGTTAAAGATATAATGACTGCAAACCCTATTACTGTAAGTCCAGATACCACAGTATTAGAAGCAGAAAAATTAATGTCATTTAATAAGATTGGTAGGTTAATTGTTCTTGACGAAGGAAATGTCATAGGGATAATTAGTGATGGTGACTTAGTAGTAGAGCATGATTTAAATGCTAGAATAAATAAGTTTATGACAACAGATATTATTAAGATTAATACGAGTACTACTGTTCAAGAAGCAGCTAGGCATTTATCTGATAATAAAATCGGGGGACTGCCGGTTTTAGATAAAAATCAAAAACTTATAGGGATTGTTACAGCAGAAGATATTGTTTATGGATATTTAAAAGATGAAGAAAATGAACGGGAAATAGAGAAAAAAACAATTACTCCAGAAAGTTCTGCTATTTATTTGTCTATGACAAGGAGTCGTGAATATGAAGATTATTGGCTCGATAAAATAAAAGGTTATGGATACAAGGCAGCTATAACACAAACTGGAGCAAATGCTGAGAAGTTGCCTATTAAACTTAGAGAGAGCACTACAGTAGCTGCAATCGCAAGAAGTGTAATCTCAGAAAACTCCAGGGAAAAGATAGCGGTATCAAATGCGGTTAAAGATGCCTATAGTCAATTAGCTTTAATAAATCCTGGTTTAGGTGGAGGTTTTAAAGTAGCAGTTGTCAGAGGCGACGATCATATTTCTGTTGCTATTTTTGGTAAGTTTGGCCATGCTTTGGTAGATGGGCCAGAACAATTGGCTGTTGGAAGTAGTGTAATTTAATAAAAATACGCAAAATTTCTTATATAATAAATACTTATTTTTAAGTAGATTATAGAATTCCAGTGAACTAATAAGTTTTATATTAAAATATTGTATTGTAGAAAATAGTCTTCTATAATAACAATATAGTTAAAATAAATTTTAATGTATTTAAGATTAAAAAGACTGATATTTTAAGGAAGTGGTTTTAGATGACAGATAAAATAAGATTACGTTTTGCGCCAAGTCCGACTGGTAGGATTCATATTGGCAATATGAGGACTGCTTTATTTAATTGGCTTTGGGCTAGAAAAAATAACTCTGTATTTATTTTACGTATTGAAGATACTGATGTAGAGCGCTCTACTAAAGAGTTTGAAGACATTATTCTAAAAGAGATGGAGTGGCTTGGTTTAGATGTAGATGAAGGAGCGGGTGTTGGAGGAGATTATGGTCCATACCGTCAATCTGAAAGAAGTGATATATATAAAGAATATTTAGATAAGCTTTTGGCTGAAGATAAAGCTTATTATTGTTATTGTACTCCAGAAGAGTTAGATGAAATGCGTGAAGAAGCATCTCGCAAAGGTCAAATGCCTCGTTATGATGCGAGATGCCGTCATTTATCAAAAGAAGAGAAAGAGAAGTACGAAAAAGAAGGTCGGAATCCAGTCATAAGATTCAAAACGCCAGATATTGATAGGGATATAATAGTTGATGATATGATTAGAGGTGAAGTTACCTTTAGTTCTTCTATTCTAGACGATTTTATAATCTTTAAATCTGATGGTATGCCTACTTATAATTTTGCGGTTGTTATTGATGATTCATTAATGAAAATTAGTCAGGTTGTCAGAGGTGAAGACCATTTATCAAATACACCTAAACAGATTTTAATATATGAAGCTTTGGGATTTGAACCTCCCCGCTTTGCTCATATGCCTTTGATTTTAGATGAAAACAAGGCTAAGTTAAAGAAAAGAAGCGATAGCGATGCTGTTTTCATAGGAGAATATAGGGAAAAGGGTTATTTGCCGGAAGCTTTATTTAACTTTTTATCTTTACTTGGTTGGTCAACAAAGGACGAAGAAGAGTTGTTATCGATTGACGAAATAGTAGAACGCTTTGATATTTCAGATGTTAATAAAAGTGCGGCTGTGTTTGATGTAGAAAAGCTTAACTGGATGAATGGAAAGTATATTAGAGAAGCTGATCTTGATAGAATAGTTCAATTGTCAATTCCTTATTTACAAAAAGCAGGGTATTTGCAAGATGAAATTTCTGAAGAAAAGTATGAGTGGTTAAAACGGGTTATTGAGGCTGCTAGAACAGGAGTTGACTTTTTATCTCAAATTCCAGCAGAAGCAGAATTGTTTTTCACTGACTTGAAATTTGAAGATAGAGAAAAAGCAATAGAGGAGTTTAAAGGTGAAAATGTAGATTTGGTTTTTAATACTTTGGTTGAAAAATTAGAAGCCTTAGATGAAATAACTCCTTCTAAGATTAATAAGATATTTAAGAAACTAAGGAAAGAATTGCCAGTAAAACCTAGAACTATTTATCATCCTGTAAGAGTAGCATTAACTGGTATGAATTCGGGACCTGAAATCACCGATGTGATTTATATTTTAGGCTTAAATGAAACAAAAGCAAGACTTGATAATGCTCTTAGTCTAGCAGAAAAGCTATAATACAAAATTGATATGGTTCTTAAATATTAGCGAAAGATATTGTATTTTATAGAAGTATAAAAGTAAATATAGCTATAACGATGATAAGAAGAGAGAGTCAGCTTAATCTATTATAGAGAGGCTTGTCTTGGCTGAAAGCAAGCCATAGAAACTGATTTTTATGCATCTTTGAGTTAAACCTTGAATTAAGAGTAGGGGTTTACGGTTAGCGCCGTTATTTTAAAAGAGTGGGTAGTTTCATACTGCCTAATAGAGTGGAACCGCGAACCTTCGTCTCTGTACCTGGAGATGGGGGTTTTATTTTTATTAGATCTAAAATCTACAAAAGGAGGTAAATAAGCAATGAAAGTTTATAATACACTTACAAGAAAAAAAGAGGAATTTAAGCCAATTAATGATGATAGGGTTATGATATACGTCTGTGGGCTTACTGTACAGAATTTTTCTCATTTAGGTCATATAAGAGCTGCTGTTAATTATGATGTTGTTCGTCGTTATCTTGAATACAAGGGATATGATGTTGAATTTATTCAAAACTTTACTGACATAAATGAAAAAATAGTCCAACGAGCAGTTGAAGAAGGTCTTAGTCCCGAAGATTTAGCAGAAAAGTACACTAAAGCTTATTTGGAAGATATAGAGAAATTAAATGTTAAAAGAGCCAGTAAATATCCAAAAGCTACAGAAAATATGGATGCTATTATTGAACTAGTTGAGAAATTAATTGAAAAGGGTTATGCTTATGAAGTTAATGGAAATGTATATTTTGATGTAGAAAAGTTTGATAGCTATGGTAAATTATCTGGTAGAACACTTGAGGATATGAAAGCTGGAGCAAGAATAGAAATTTTAGAAGAAAAGAAGAATCCAATGGATTTTGCTCTTTGGAAGAAGGCTCCTGAAGGTGAAAAAGATTGGGAAAGTCCCTGGGGTAGGGGGTGGCCAGGATGGCATATAGAATGCTCAGCTATGTCTATGAAATATCTTGGTAAAAAGTTTGATATACATGGAGGTGGAGCCGATCTGATATTCCCGCATCATGAAAATGAGATAGCTCAATCTCAAGCGTGTGTAGGTCCGGATTCTTTTGCTAAATACTGGCTTCATAATGGTGCTGTAAGACTTAAAGGTGAAAAAATGTCTAAATCCCTTGGTAATTTTTTTACGACTAGAGAGTTATTAAAAAAATATGATGGATCAGAATTACGTTATTTTCTCTTGACAAAACATTATCGTTCACCTATAGATTTTTCTTTTGAAGAAATTGAGAGTACAAATGCGGCTCTAAAAAGAGTTTTAAATACTATAAATAATGTAAATGAGATCATTAATAGAGACTTAAATAAGCAGACAAGTGAAGTTAAAAAAGAATATAAAATAGAACAATTTGACAGCGATTTAATTGCAAGTAAAACAGCTTTTGAGGAAGCGCTAGATGATGACTTTAATACAGCTCAAGCAATCGGTGTTTTACATGAATTAATTAAAGAAATTAATCGCTTAATAAATAAAAAAGACTTTAACTTAACTAAGAGTAATAGTGATTTATTAATGCAAGCAAATTATTTGCTAAATAAATTTCTAACTGTGCTAGGAATAAAACCATTAGAAGATGGAAGAGATGATTTTGGAGATTCAGAAACAGTAAACAGTTTGATGAATTTACTTCTAGACGTACGGGAAGAAGCTCGTCAGAAAAAAGATTGGGATTTAGCTGATATGATTAGAAATCGTCTTAATGAGTTAGGGGTAGTTGTGAAGGATACACCTCAAGGAGTTATCTGGGAAAAGGAAAGTGATAAGTAATGTATTCAGAAAAAGAGGCATCTTTACTATCGCCTAGATTATTGGCATATGTTGGAGATGGCATTTATGAATTAAAAGCCAGGGAGTATTGCTTAGCAAAAGGTATAAGAAAATTGCATTTAGTGCATCAAAAGACGATTAATATGGTAAATGCTAACGCTCAAGCACAGGCTCTAGAGAAGCTTAAGAATAATTTAAATGACAAAGAGCAAGATATAGTTAGGCGTGGAAGAAATGCCAATACTGGCCAAGTTCCTAATAATGCTGAAATATTTGACTATCGTCTGAGTACAGGTTTAGAAGCTTTATTTGGCTATTTATATTTATCGGGAAATAAAAACAGACTAGAAGAGTTGTGGCTAGAGATAAGTGCTAACTTTGATTAGCTTGATTTTTTAAAATACGGAAAGTGAAAACAATACTTATGATTAAGGGCTATTTATTAAATTATATATTGTATTCAAAAAAGAGCAGCTAATTAATGTCAAATATTTGATTTGCTTTAAATATGCTTTTTGTAGTAAAATTATATAATGCGATAAAATGTTGTATGCTTAAAATGGGGAGGCATATATTATGGAAAAAGCTTACGTAGGAGAAGGAAAAGTAGAATTATTAGCTGGTGGTGGAAAAGTATATACAGACTTAGCTGCTAGATTTGTTCGTTCAGAAAGAAATTTAGATGATATCCTTGCTAGTTCTTATTCTAAAAAACTAGTAAAGAAAATAATTGAAAGCGGTCACGAAGCAGCAGTAGAGTTTGACTTTTTTATATTTGCTGTTGAAGGTTATGCACGAGTAACTGAAGTCCAACTTGTAAGAAAAAGACTGGCTTCTTATATGATTAAATCAGGTAGAGCTGATAAAGATGGTAAAAGAAGTTTTGACATAGTAATTCCTGATAATATAGAAAATTTTAAAGGAGAGGTATCTATAAATATTGAAAACCTGTCCCTTGCTAATGGAAAGTCTTTAGGAGAATATCTTCCAGAAGAAATAAAAAAAGTGATATATACTTATAATTCTGATGATATATTAAATTTAATTGAAAACTGGTATGATCAGGGTGTTGCTAATGATATTCCTGAGGAAGATTTAAGATATTTAAAGCCACAGGCAACAGAATTTAAGGCGCTAATTGGCATGAATGCCCATGCTTTGCGTGATTGGTTCAGAATACGTTGCTGCAAAAATGCACAAAAAGAAATTAGAGATATGGCAAATAAAATGTTAAAGTTATGTAAAAAAACAGCTCCAGATATTTTTGAGGATGCAGGTCCTAATTGTATTCGTCTTGGATATTGTCCTGAAAATACAATGCAACATGAGGATTGTCGTGGCAAAATTATTACTAAAAATAGAGCATTTGAAATTTTAAAAGAGCATAAAGGAGTGTAAAAAATGGCTAAAATCGAAGGAAGAAATCCGGTTTTAGAAGCACTTAAAGGTAATAGGAGAATAGATAATATTTTGTTACAAAAAGGAATTAAAGGTGAAAAAGTAGACTTAATATTAAAAGAAGCAAAAAAACAGAGTATTAGAGTGGAATGGGCTCCTAAAATTAAGTTGGATCAAATGGCGGACTCTCATGTTCACCAGGGAGTTATGGCTTTTGCAGCTGAAAAGAAATTGCTAAGTCCTAGAGAAATAGTAGATTTAGCAAAAAATCAAGGTCAAGATCCGTTCATAATAGTACTGGATCAAATACAGGATCCACATAATTTTGGAGCAATTATTAGAACTGCCTATGCTGCTGGAGCTCATGGAATAATTTATCAGGATAAACGTGCTGTTGGCATAACACCAGTTGTTGTAAAAAGTTCAGCTGGTGCAATAGAGCACATAAATTTATCAGAAGTCTCAAATATAAATAATGCAATTGATGAATTAAAAGAAAATGGTCTGTGGATATCAGGGGCAGATATGACAGGAGATCAACTTCACTTTAATGCTGATTTTAAAGGTCCAATTGCAATTGTTATAGGAAGTGAAGGAAAAGGTCTAAGAAGGTTAGTTAAAGAAAAATGTGATTTTTTGATAAAAATACCTATGTTGGGAGAGTTGGGCTCTTTAAACGCTTCTGTAGCTGCTGCTGTTATTATCTACGAAGCGTTGCGTCAAAGATATAAATACTAAAAATATATATAGCTTGACTAAGTTATCTTAAATCAGTATAATAGTAATGTATAAGGTATCGGTTTTATATGGTTAGGGGGGGTCTGATTGAGGGTTAATATTCAGGAAAGAGATTACGAAGATTATTCTAAAATGAATGATGAGGAATTAATTGATTTAGTACAAGAGGGTGACCGAATTGCTGAAGAAACGCTAATAAAGCGTTATAAGAATTTTGTGCTTGCTAAGTCGCGTTCATACTTTCTTGTAGGAGCTGATCGCGAGGACATAGTACAAGAGGGTATGATAGGTTTATTTAAAGCTATTCGAGACTATAAGGTGGAGCGTTTGGCATCTTTTAGGGCTTTCGCTGAATTATGTATAACCAGACAAATAATTACTGCTATTAAAGCGGCTACGCGTCAAAAACATCAACCGTTAAACTCTTATGTGTCTTTAAATAGACCTATATATGATGAAGAGTCGGATCGTACATTGTTAGATGTTTTAAAAGGCGGAAAGTTAACCAATCCCGAAGAATTGATAATTAGTAGAGAAACATATGATTTAATTGAAAACCAAATAACTGAAATGCTTAGTCAGTTAGAATTAGATGTATTGCAGGAGTATTTAGAAGGTAAATCTTATCAATCTATTGCAGAAGCATTGGACAAGCACGTTAAGTCTGTTGATAATGCATTGCAGAGAGTAAAAAGAAAACTTGAATTATTTTTAGAAAAACATAATATATAATTATTCTTTATGTTAAAAAACCACCAAATAGGTGGTTACATATAAATGCTGAAAAACAGCTAAAATATTTTAATTTTAAAAAACGATGATATTTAGGAGAGTGAAGGAAATGGCAAAAGCAAAGTTTGAAAGAACAAAACCCCATGTTAATATTGGAACAATCGGTCACGTTGACCATGGTAAAACGACTTTAACTGCTGCAATCACTGCTGTATTAGCAAATCATGGTGGTGCAGAAGCAAGAGCATTTGATACAATTGATAATGCTCCGGAAGAAAGAGAAAGAGGAATCACAATTGCGACATCTCACGTTGAGTATGAGACAGAAAACAGACATTATGCTCATGTTGATTGTCCTGGCCATGCTGACTATGTAAAAAATATGATTACAGGAGCAGCACAAATGGATGGTGGTATTCTCGTAGTATCAGCAGCAGATGGTCCAATGCCTCAAACAAGAGAGCATATCTTATTAGCTCGTCAGGTTGGAGTGCCATCTATAGTAGTATTCTTAAACAAAGCAGATATGGTAGATGATGAAGAATTAATCGAGTTAGTAGAAATGGAAGTAAGAGAGTTGTTAAGCGAATATGAATTCCCAGGAGATGATATTCCGGTAGTAGTGGGTTCAGCTTTACAGGCATTAGAGAGCTCAGATCCAGAAGGACCATGGGGAAGCAAAATCATCGAATTGATGACAGAGGTTGACAGCTACATTCCAGAACCAGAAAGAGATACAGACAAGCCATTCTTGATGCCAGTTGAGGATGTATTTAGTATCACTGGTCGTGGAACAGTTGCTACAGGTAGGGTAGAAAGAGGAACCTTACATCCAGGAGATGAAGTAGAAGTTATTGGTATCAAAGATACAGAAACAACAACAGTAACTGGTGTTGAGATGTTTAGAAAACTTCTTGATGAAGCAGTTGCAGGAGATAATATAGGAGCTTTATTAAGAGGTGTAAAAAGAGAAGACATCGAGAGAGGTCAAGTACTAGCTAAGCCAGGTAGTATTACACCACATACAAAGTTCAAAGCTGAGGTATATGTATTATCAAAAGAAGAGGGAGGAAGACATACTCCATTCTTTAACGGATATAGACCACAGTTTTATTTCCGTACAACAGATGTGACAGGAATTATTAATTTACCAGACGGAGTAGAAATGGTAATGCCTGGAGACAACATTGAAATGAATGGTGAACTTATTACCCCGATAGCTATGGAAGAAGGTTTAAGATTTGCTATTCGTGAAGGTGGCCACACTGTTGGCGCAGGTGTTGTAACAGAAATTATAGAGTAGTGTGAATTGTTAATTGATTTTTATATGACCATAGAGTTTTTTGCTTATTTTGATTTTTAAGCATGTGTCATTGATGGCACATGCTTAAAAAATTATTGACAACGACTTTAGAATATGATAAATTAATTAATGTTGCACCTATAGGATATTTTGAGGGGGTGGCACTGTATGAGAGAGATTGTTACATTAGAATGTACTGATTGTAAAAGTAGAAATTACAGCATTACAAAGAATAAACAGCAACATAGAGAACGTATGGAAACAAAAAAATATTGTAAGAAATGCAAAAAACATACCGCTCACCGTGAAACAAAGTAAAACAAATCTTAAATGTTTGGGGTGAAAGCAGATGGCAGAGTTAGGTTTTTTTGGAAAGATTGCTAAATTTTTTCGTCAAGTTAAAGCAGAAATGAAAAAATCAAATTGGCCTAGTCGTGAAGAAGTAAAAAGCAATACTGCTGTTGTTGTTGTTACGATTTTAGTGCTGATTGTTGCGATTGGGATTTTTGATCAAGTGCTTTCTAATCTTATTACGCCGTTAATTATGTAATTAGGGAGGTGGGGGTTCTACATAGCTAGAATCCTTTATTATGGCAGAAGAAAAAAACTGGTATGTTGTTCATACTTATTCAGGTCATGAAAACAAAGTGAAGACAAACCTTGAAAAAAGAATTGAAACTACTGGTATGGGAGATAAAATATTCCGCATATTAGTTCCTACTGAAGAAAAGATTGAGAAGAAAAAAGGAAAAGAAAAAGTAGTTAGTAAAAAAATTTTTCCAGGTTATGTGTTAGTTGAAATGATTATGACTGATGATTCGTGGTATGTTGTTAGAAACACGCCGGGAGTTACCGGTTTTGTTAGTGGTGGTACTAAACCTTTACCATTGCAGGAAGAAGAAGCCGATCATATTCTGCGAGATATGGGACTTGAAGAAAGAAAAGTGCTTGCAGAATTTCAAGAGGGCGATAATGTAAAAATCGTCGATGGTCCCTTTGAGGATTTTATCGGCGTAGTTCAAGAAGTCCATGCACAACAAGGTAAGGCTAAAGTTCTTGTTTCTATGTTCGGGAGGGAAACACCTCTTGAATTAGAATTTTATCAAATAGAGAAAGAATAATTTTTTATTTAGTAAGGAGGAAAGAAGATGGCTAAAAAAGTTATAGGTCAAATTAAGCTGCAAATACCAGCTGGCAAAGCTAATCCTGCACCACCTGTAGGACCAGCACTAGGACAGCATGGTGTTAATATTATGGAATTTTGTAAAGCTTTTAATGCTAAAACACAAGATCAACCAGGTATGATTATACCTGTGGAGATTACAGTATATGCAGATCGCTCTTTTACTTTTATTACAAAGACTCCGCCAGCTGCTATTCTTATCAAAAAAGCTGCGGGTATAGATACTGCATCGGGTAGACCAAAAACCGAAAAAGTTGCTACTATTAGTAAAGATGCAGTGAAAGAAATTGCTGAAATCAAGATGAAAGACTTGAATGCTGGAAGTGTTGAAGCTGCCATGAGTATGATTGCTGGTACAGCGCGTAGTATGGGTATAGTCGTTAAATAGAGATCTGAGCTAATAAAAAGCAAAAGATTTTTACTGTTTATATTTCTTAAATGATTATCTTTAAATGTAATGTGTTTTATAATAGTGGGAGGTTAAAACCGTATAACCACAAGGAGGAGATTTAATATGGCTAAACATAGCAAAAGATATAAAGATGTTCGCGAAAAAGTGGATAGAGAGAAGTTATATGACCCTAAAACAGCTGTTGCTTTAGTAAAGAATACTGCTACAGCTAAATTTGATGAAACAGTAGAAATGCATGCGAAATTGGGAGTAGATCCTAAACATGCTGACCAGAACATTAGGGGTACTGTAGTATTACCTAGTGGTACAGGTAGAGAAGTAAAAGTCGCTGTCTTTGCTAAAGGTGAAAAAGCTGCGGAGGCTGAAGAAGCAGGAGCAGATGTAGTTGGAGCAGACGATTTGGCAGAAAAAATAGAAGGTGGATGGTTAGATTTTGATATAGCCGTTGCCACACCAGACATGATGAGTGTTGTAGGTAAATTAGGTAGGGTGCTTGGGCCTCAAGGTTTAATGCCTAATCCCAAGGCTGGTACAGTAACTTTTGACCTTGCTAAGGCTATTAAGGAAATAAAAGCTGGTAAGATTGAATATAGGGTAGATAAAGCTGGAATAGTACATGTACCTATGGGTAAGGTTTCTTTTACTGAAGAAGATTTACTTGAAAATTTTAAAGTGTTGATGGATACGTTGGTCAAAGAAAGACCAGCTGCAGCTAAAGGTAAGTTTTTGAGATCTGTAACTTTATCATCAACTATGGGACCAGGAGTTAGAATTAGTACTTCCGATATTATGACCTTGCTTGGGAGATAAAATAATATCATTAAGTTGACTTTTATATGAAACTTAATTGAAGATATTGGAGCCTAGATTTATTCTAGTGCTTGAGTGCTAAGATTTTTACTAAAATTAAGATGAATAACTATTGACAGATTGATGAAGCCTATGTTATTATAAATGAGTTGTTAAAGAAAAGAATATCGAAGCCATAGACAGCAGGTGCTTTTAAAGCTTAATATCCTGCCGAGGTTTAATTAGCATAAATGATATATTTATTTAGCTATGCTACTAACCTCCTACCTGTCTATGGGTAGGTTTTTTCATTACAAAAAATGAAAATAGTTTGTTTATCATTTAAGGGGGTGAAAAGGTGGCGAGACCAGAAAAGGAAGCTGTAGTAAATGATGTTGTAGAGAGTTTTAATTCCGCAAAATCTGTAGTTGTTACCGATTATAAGGGTCTTGATGTTGCAAGTGTTACTGAGTTGAGAAAACAATTGAGGGAAGCTGGAGTAGAATATAAAGTTGTAAAAAATACTCTAGCTAGGATTGCGGCAAAAAAGGCTGAGTGTGAACAATTAAACGAATTATTTACAGGCCCAACTGCTATTGCCTTTGGTATTGAAGATGCCGTATCTCCTGCTAAAATTTTAGTTGATTTTGCAGACGAACACGATCAGTTAGAAATAAAGGGTGGAGCATTAAATGGAGAACTTATTAGCGTAGATAAAGTTAAGTCTCTAGCTGATATACCTCCACGAGAAGTTCTTTTAGCTCAGGTATTAGCAGGTATGAAGTCCCCAATAAGTGGATTTGTTAATGTATTACAAGGTAATTTAAGAGGTTTGGTACAAGTATTAAATCAAATTAAAGAACAAAAATCATAAAAAAATAAATTTTAAAAAACTATAGGAGGTTTACTTATTATGAATAAAGAAGATTTGATTAAGGCAATTGAAGAAATGTCAGTTTTAGAATTAGCTGAGTTGGTAGAAGAATTAGAAGAAAAATTTGGTGTTAGTGCTGCTGCTCCAGTAGCAATGGCTGCTATGCCAGGTGCGGCTGGTGGAGCTGCAGAAGAAGAGAAATCTGAATTTGATGTATTTCTTGCAGAAATTGGTGGCAAAAAAATCAATGTTATTAAAGCTGTCCGTGAGATTACCGGTCTTGGCCTAAAAGAAGCAAAAGCTGTTGTTGATGGCGCTCCTGGTAATGTAAAAGAAGCTGTAAGTAAAGATGAAGCTGAGGAAATGAAATCAAAATTAGAAGAAGCTGGTGCTACAGTAGAATTGAAATAAGAAATAAATAGGATTAACTTATTGTTAGCTTTACAAAAGCACTCTGAAATTTCAGGGTGCTTTAATTTTTTGCTTGACAAGCTAAATAACTTATGATAACATTATTAATTGTCGATAACGTTCTGATAAAATGGTTATTTTATACTTTGGATTTACAAGGAGCTTATATTTTAAGGATTTTTTAGGGAAAAGAGGACATTTTTTAAACTTTTTATGTATTTTATATATATATATGGTTATAATTTTTAATGACTGTCTTTTTTTAGTTTATTAAAATTACATAGAGATAATTATTTAATTTTTATGTATGGAAACTTTATATTTGTTATTGACTGTTTATTATAAGCTTAAATCTTATGTTATATAATTTATTAATTATTCACATATGACCATATTGAGTTTATATTCTTAATCAGATGTACTCTTCTTATATTAATAAAGTAATATAATTTTTTAAATTAAACTTGTATATATTCTAGAGAAAAAAATGAGTAAAACTATTATCGCTTGAGCTTTTAATTAAATTTGTATAATGGTTATTTCTCTGTTTTTGAGAATAGCCTTAAATAGCCCGGACTTATTCCGAGCTTAATAGATTTTATATCACAATAAAAGAAATAAATGTTACCTGGAGGTGCAAAAATGGCAAATTTAAAAAGAGAAAGGTATAGTTTTGCCAAGTTTGAAGATGCACTAGAAGTGCCTGATTTAATACAGACACAGGTCGAATCATATGATCAATTTCTAGACAAAGGATTAAAAGAGGTTTTTGAAGAAGTTTCACCTATTGAAGATTTTTCTGAAAATCTTATATTGGAATTTGTGGATTATTATTTAGCGGATCCCAATTACAAGGTTGAAGAATGTCGAGAACGAGATGCTACTTATTCTGCTCCTTTGCAGGTGAAGGTACGTCTTATTAATAGGGAGACAGGAGAAGTTAAGGAACAAGAAGTATTTATGGGAGACTTCCCTTTAATGACTGACAGAGGGACATTTATAATCAATGGAGCGGAAAGAGTTGTTGTAAATCAATTAATTCGTTCCTCCGGTGTTTATTTTGATGACGAGAGAACTAAGGATGGAAGAAGATTAATCTCAGCAAATCTAATACCTAATAGAGGTGCGTGGATTGAGTTTGAATTTGATAAAAAGCGTATTGTTTCTGTTAGGGTAGACCGTACACGAAAAATGCCGTCAACAGTCTTGTTTAGAGCATTGGGATATAGTAGTGATGTTGAATTGCTTGAATTATTTGGTGAACATGATGTGATTCAAGACACCATTGAAAGAGACAACACAGATTCCACAGATGAAGCTTTAATAGAACTATATAAAAGATTACGTCCTGGAGAACCACCAACTGTAGAAAGTGCAAAAAATTTAATTGAATCATTATTCTTTGATCCCAAAAGATATGATATGGCTGCAGTAGGTCGCTATAAGTTAAATAAAAAACTTGAATTAGATGTAGATATAAATAAAAGATGTCTTGATAAAAAAGATATAGTGGAAACTGTGCGATATATGTTAAAGTTAATAGATAGACATCCAGATGCTATCATCGATGATATTGACCATTTAGGAAACCGTCGTTTGAAAACTGTTGGGGAATTATTACAAAATCAATTTAGGATTGGTCTTTCAAGAATGGAAAGAGTTGTAAAAGAAAGGATGACAATACAGGATATAGATGTAGTTACACCACAGGCTTTGATAAACACACGTCCTGTAGTAGCATCAATCCAAGAATTTTTTGGTAGCAGTCAGTTGTCTCAGTTTATGGATCAAACTAATCCTCTGTCAGAGTTGGCACATAAAAGAAGAGTTAGTGCCCTTGGACCTGGAGGATTGAGTAGGGATAGAGCAGGATTTGAGGTGCGTGATGTTCATCATTCCCATTACGGTAGAATATGTCCTATAGAAACACCTGAAGGTCCTAATATTGGTTTAATTGGACAAATGAGTACTTATGCTAAAATTAATCCATTTGGTTTTGTAGAAACACCTTATCGTAAGGTTGTAGATGGAAAACCTAGTTATGATATAGAATATCTTACAGCGGATGAGGAAGATAGGTATATTGTAGCACAAGCTAATGAGTCTGTGGATGAAAATGGTTATTTTGCAAATGAACATGTTATCTGTCGCTATAAAGGTGAAATTTTAGAAATGGAGCCAGAGAAGATTGACTATATGGATGTTTCACCTAAACAACTTGTAGGTGTATCTGCTTCTATGATACCTTTTTTAGAAAATGATGATGCTAATAGGGCTTTGATGGGGGCGAATATGCAGCGGCAGGCAGTACCGTTATTAATGCCTGATGCACCTGTTGTAGGTACTGGTATGGAATATAAAGCTGCTAAGGATTCAGGAGCAGTTATTGTTGCCAAAAATTCAGGAACGGCAGTGAAGGTTACTGGTGATAATATCTTAATAAAAACAGATGATGGTAATATTGATAGCTATCGATTATTGAAATTTAAGAGATCTAATCAAGGTAGTTGTGTAAATCAACGTCCTATTGTAAGGCGAGGTGATCGCGTAGAAAAAGGTGATACAATAGCAGACGGACCATCAACGGAACATGGAGAGATGGCACTTGGTAGAAATACATTGATTGCTTTTATGCCATGGGAAGGTTACAATTATGAAGATGCTATATTGATAAGTGAGCGCTTGGTGCAAGAGGATGCTTTTACTTCAATTCATATAGAAGAACATGAAGCGGAAGCGCGAGATACTAAACTAGGTCCGGAAGAAATAACTAGAGATATTCCGAATGTAGGAGAAGCTGCTTTAAAGAACCTTGATGACAGGGGTATTATACGAGTTGGAGCAGAAGTAAAAGAAGGAGATATATTGGTTGGTAAAGTTACTCCAAAAGGAGAAACTGAACTATCTGCTGAAGAAAGGCTTTTGCGAGCTATTTTCGGAGAGAAAGCAAGAGAAGTAAGAGATACATCTTTGAAAGTTCCACATGGAGAGCAAGGAATTGTAGTAGATGTTAAAGTTTTTTCTAGAGAACAAGGCGATGAATTAAAGCCAGGTGTAAATAGATTGGTTAGAGTTTATATTGCAACAAAACGTAAAATATCTGTTGGAGATAAAATGGCAGGGCGTCACGGTAATAAAGGTGTTATTTCCCGTATATTACCTGAAGAAGATATGCCTTTCTTACCGAATGGAGAACCTGTTGAACTGGTGCTAAATCCTTTGGGTGTACCTTCTCGTATGAACATTGGGCAGGTATTAGAAACCCACCTTGGTATGGCAGCGAAGGCCCTGGGTTTACATGTTGAAACTCCTGTTTTTAATGGAGCGGTTGAAGTAGATGTAGAGGATATGCTAGAAAAAGCTGGTTTTGATAGAAGTGGAAAGACAGTTCTGTATGATGGAAGGACTGGTGAAGCTTTTGACAAAGCTGTAACTGTGGGTTATATGTATATTCTTAAATTACATCACTTGGTTGATGATAAGATACATGGCCGTTCTACTGGTCCTTACTCCTTGGTAACTCAACAACCTCTTGGTGGTAAAGCACAATTTGGAGGTCAAAGATTTGGTGAAATGGAAGTATGGGCTCTGGAAGCTTATGGAGCATCACATACACTTAGGGAAATGCTTACAGTTAAATCTGATGATGTTGTGGGTAGGGTTAAAACCTATGAGGCTATAGTTAAGGGAGAAAATACTCCTGAACCAGGAATTCCAGAATCTTTTAGGGTATTACTAAAAGAGATGCAGAGTTTATGTTTGGATGCTAAGATTTTCACTGAAGATGAGGAAGAGTTACAAATTGCTGAAGAAGATGAGGATTTTAATGATACAGCAAAAAAATTGGGTCTGGATATGGATTTGACCCTTGATAGTGATAAAGAAGATGAAAAAGAAAATGTAGATGAAGAAGATGGCGACGAAGAATAAAAAGGAAGGGGGAGAGACCCTTGTTTAATGTCAATAACTTTGATTCGATGAAAATCAGTATAGCGGCACCTGAGCAGATTAGAGATTGGTCGAGGGGTGAAGTTAAGAAGCCGGAAACCATAAATTATAGGACTTTGAAACCAGAAAAAGACGGTCTTTTCTGCGAAAAGATTTTTGGTCCAACAAAAGATTATGAGTGTCATTGTGGCAAATATAAGCGTGTAAGATATAAAGGAGTAGTTTGTGATCGTTGTGGTGTTGAAGTAACCCGTTCTAAGGTGCGACGTGAAAGAATGGGCCATATTGAATTGGCTGCATCATGTACGCATATATGGTATTTTAAAGGTATTCCTAGTCGTTTGGGCCTTATATTAGATATGTCCCCGAGAGCATTAGAAAAGATAATTTATTTTGTTTCATATGTGGTCCTGGATCCTGGGGATACACCTTTGAATAACAAACAATTATTATCGGAAAGTGAATATAGAGAAGCTTACAGTAAATACAGTGATACATTTGAAGCTGGTATGGGTGCTGAAGCAATTAAGGCTTTATTATCGCAAATAGATGTAGCTGAAGAAGTAAAAGAACTCAAAATGGAAATAAAACAAGCTAGTGGACAGAGGCGCAAAAGGGCAATTAGAAGATTGGAAGTAATGGATGGATTAAATAATTCTGGTATAAAACCAGAATGGCTTGTTTTAGAAGTTATTCCTGTTATTCCACCTGATCTTAGGCCGATGGTTCAATTGGATGGAGGCAGATTTGCTACATCAGATTTAAATGATTTATATCGAAGAGTAATCAATAGAAATAATAGATTGAAAAGATTATTGGATCTCGGTGCACCTGAAATTATTATTAGAAATGAAAAAAGAATGTTGCAAGAAGCTGTTGATGCTTTAATTGATAATGGTAGAAGGGGAAGGCCTGTTACAGGTGCAGGCAATAGACCTTTGAAATCATTAAGTGATATGTTGAAAGGTAAACAAGGTCGTTTCCGTCAAAATTTACTAGGTAAACGTGTTGATTATTCAGGAAGGTCTGTTATTGTAATTGGACCAAATTTAGAATTGCATCAATGTGGTTTGCCTAAGAAAATGGCATTAGAATTATTTAAACCCTTTGTGATGAAAGGTTTGGTTGATAAAGGTTTAGCTCACAATATCAAAAACGCAAAACGTATGGTTGAAAACGTTGATGATAATGTATGGGGAGTTTTGGAGGAAGTAATTGAAGATCACCCTGTCTTGTTGAATAGAGCTCCTACTCTTCATAGGTTAGGAATACAGGCTTTTGAACCAGTACTTGTAGAGGGTAAGGCTATTAAGCTCCACCCACTCGTCTGTACAGCATATAACGCGGATTTTGATGGTGATCAAATGGCTGTACATGTACCTTTATCTGCTGAAGCTCAAACAGAAGCAAGATTGTTAATGCTTTCAACAAATAATTTATTAGCACCTGCTGATGGTCATCCAGTTACTGTTCCAACGCAGGATATGATCTTAGGCTTATTCTATCTAACTACTATAGGTGAAGGTAAAAAAGGTGAAGCTAAGATATTTGCTACTGCAAGTGAGGCAATAAAAGCTTATGATACCAAAAAGATAGACTTGCAGGCTAGGATAAAAGTAAGATTATCAGGAGGAATTATTGAAACTTCCGTAGGGAGAATAATTTTTAATGAGGCATTGCCTGTTGATATGGAATATGTGAATGAACAAATGGATAAAAGTAAAATCGGAGATTTAGTTGCTGATTTACAAGAAACTTATGGTAACGTTGAAACAGCTAGGTCTTTAGATAAAATTAAAGTTTTGGGTTATGATTTTGCTACTAGATCAGGAATAAGTATAGCGGTTAGTGACGCTTTAATACCTGAAGTTAAAACCCAAATATTAAATTCTGCTGATGAAGAAGTATGGAATATTGAAAAACATTATAAACGCGGAGCGATTACGGAGAATGAACGTTATCATAAGGTTGTTGATATTTGGAATAAAGCAAAAGATGATGTAACTGAGGCCTTAATAAGTAATTTAGATGAAGACAATAATATATTTATAATGGCTACATCTGGAGCTCGTGGTAATAAATCTCAGATTTCTCAATTAGCAGGTATGCGTGGATTAATGGCTGATCCATCAGGTAAAATTTTAGATATACCCATTAGATCTAGTTTCCGTGAAGGATTGAATGTTATGGAATTTTTCATTTCAACTCATGGTGCTAGGAAAGGATTAGCGGATACGGCTATTAGGACAGCTGATTCAGGATATTTAACTAGACGTCTTGTTGATGTATCCCAGGATGTTATAGTTAGAGAAGATGATTGTGGCACAGAAGAGGGTACGTTGGTCACGGCTATTGGTGGCAAAGGAGACAATGCAGTTGAAACACTTACTGAACGTTGCGTTGGCAGAACTGCCAGAGAAGATATTGTGGACCCCGAAACGGGAGAAGTTCTAGTTGAGGCTAATCAATTAATAAGAAGAGCTGATATGAAGAAAATAAATGCAGCAGGAATTGAAGAAGTAAAAATTCGTTCTGTTTTAACATGTGAGACTAATCATGGTGTTTGTCGAAAATGTTATGGTGTGAATCTAGCAAATAACAAATTAGTTGATATAGGAGAAGCTATAGGTATTATAGCTGCTCAATCAATCGGGGAACCTGGCACACAGCTTACTATGAGAACATTCCATACTGGTGGTGTTGCTGGAGATGATATCACACAAGGTCTGCCTAGAGTTGAAGAATTATTTGAGGGTAGAACACCTAAGGGCCAGGCGATACTTACTGAAAAATCTGGTTATGTTAAAATTATCAGCAAAAAGAATAGTCGCCGAGTTGTTATTGAAGATGAAGATGGTAAGAAAAAGACATATCAATTACCATATGGATCTCAAATAAGCGTAAAAGATGGTCAGTTAGTCGAAGCTGGAGATAAATTAACCGAAGGACCTCTTGATCCAACAATACTATTAAAAGTAAAAGGTGAAGAAGTAGTACAAAAATATATTCTAGAAGAGGTTCAAAACGTTTATCGTTCCCAGGGTGTTGAAACCAATGATAAACATATTGAAGTAATAATTAGACAAATGTTGCGAAAACTTAAGGTTGTAAACTCTGGAGATAGCAATTTCTTGCCAGGTAGTCTTGTGAATAGACATGAATTAAAAGCGGTTAACGAAAAAATAATCGAGGGAAACGGAGAACCAGCTACAGTAAAATCCGAAATACTTGGGATTACTAAAGCGTCATTAGCTACAGACAGCTTCTTGTCAGCCGCATCTTTCCAGGAAACAACAAGAGTATTGACAGAATCTGCTTTGGCTGGAAAAGTTGATTCTCTAATGGGTCTAAAAGAAAACGTTATAATAGGCCAGTTGATACCGGCAGGAACTGGAATGAGAAGATATCGCGATATTGATATGGTAGATGAAAATGGTCTTCCTTTAACTAACATGATGGATGAGATTATAGAAGAATAAAATATGATATAAATAAAATTAGATAGCTTATACAATGAGATAAAACACAGCCCAAAATATAAAAGCATTTGCTTCAATAGCTTGGCTGTGTTTTCTCTTATATTTTTTAAGGATTATACCTGGGTATAAGAAAAAAGATAGAAATTCTATAATAGATTAATTGTAAAGTATATGTATAATTTTTTTTCAATTAGGATAGAAATAATGGTTGACATACTCTAGTAAAAGTGTTAAAATACTTAAGTGTGTGTAGATAAGCCATCTTTGGAGGGGTAATTTGTAAGATGCTAGCAGAACTTAATAATGAAAAAAAGAGAGTTGTTGGCAAAAAACAGACGTTAAGCGTCATAAAAGAAGGAAAAGCTGACAAAGTTTTTCTTGCCGAAGATGTTGAGAAGCATATATATAATGAAATATATCAAATTAGCAAAGAAAATAAAGTAATAGTCATTACAGTTGATAGTAGATTAAAATTAGGTAGAGCTTGTGGTATTGATGTTTCAGCTGCATGTGCTGCTTTATTAAAGTAATTGGAAGGAGGTGCGCTATGCCAACAATTAGTCAGTTAGTTCGCAAAGGTAGGAAAGAAGTTACTAAAAAAACAACAGCGCCAGCATTACAGGGGTCTCCTCAAAAAAGAGGCGTTTGTACTAGAGTTTCAACTATTACTCCTAAGAAACCTAACTCAGCCCTAAGAAAAGTAGCTCGTGTTAGGATGACCAATGGTATTGAGGTTACGGCTTATATACCGGGTATTGGTCATAATTTACAGGAACACTCTGTAGTATTGGTTAGAGGTGGTAGGGTTAAAGACTTACCAGGTGTTAGGTATCATATTGTAAGAGGAGCTCTTGACACTGCAGGTGTTGAAGATCGTAAACAAGGACGATCAAAATATGGAGCTAAGAAACCAAAGTAAAGGGGGGAGATAAATGCGAAAAAATAGAGCTGACCTAAGAAAGGTTGATCCAGACCCTATATATAATAGTGTTAGTGTAACTAGAATGATCAACAAACTCATGTTGGACGGCAAGAAAAGTCTAGCTGAAAGCATATTTTATGATGCAATGGATTTGATTGAAGAAAAGACAGAAGAAAAAGGCATTGAGGTCTTAAAAAAAGCTATGGACAATGTAAGACCTGCACTTGAAGTTAAATCTCGTCGTGTTGGTGGTTCTAACTACCAAGTACCAATCGAAGTCAATGACCGTAGGGGTTTAAGTCTTTCAATAAGGTGGATAGTTGATTCAGCGCGTAACAGAGGCGAGAGAACCATGACTGAGCGTTATGCTAATGAATTGATAGATGCTGCCAATGATACTGGAGGGGCTGTAAAGAAAAAAGAAGAAGCCCACAGGATGGCTGAAGCTAATAGAGCATTTGCTCACTATAGATGGTAATTGAAGCAGAGGTTTAATAAATAATGTCAAGGAAGTTATATAAAATTATAAATTAAGATAATTTCCGCTACTAATTAAATAAATAATTATAAGTTAGATTACCCTTTGGGTAAATTATATTAAGTTTATAACAAAATCGAAAGGAGGGGAATAGATGGCCCGTCAATTTCCTTTAAAGAAAACTCGTAATATTGGAATCATGGCACATATAGATGCGGGGAAAACAACAACGACAGAAAGAATACTCTACTATACTGGTAGGGTGCATAAGATTGGCGAAACACATGATGGAGCTTCAGTTATGGATTGGATGGAGCAAGAACAGGAAAGGGGCATCACTATTACCTCAGCTGCTACTACCTGTCAGTGGAAAGATCATCGTATAAATATTATAGATACGCCCGGACACGTGGACTTTACAGTTGAAGTTGAAAGATCTCTGCGAGTATTAGATGGTGCTATTGCTTTATTCTGTTCAGTTGGAGGTGTTGAGCCCCAATCAGAAACAGTTTGGCGTCAGGCCGATAAATATAAAGTTCCCAGAATTGCTTTTGTAAATAAAATGGATAGGATGGGTGCTGATTTTTATCAAGTTGTAGAAATGATGAAGGAAAGACTTGGTGCAAATGCTATCCCAGTACAAATACCTATAGGTAAAGAAGATGATTTTAGAGGTGTAGTTGATTTAATAAGCATGGATGCAATCATCTATCAAGATGATATGGGAATAGATTATGAGAGACAAGAAATACCTGAAGATTATCAGGAAAAAGCAGATGAATATAGAGAAATGTTGATTGAAACTTTAGCTGAAAAAGATGATGATTTAATGATGAGGTATCTAGAAGGTGAAGAAATTGAAGAAAAAGAGATCAGGTCTCTTTTAAGAGAATCAGTAATAAATGTAGATATGATTCCTGTTTTATGTGGTTCTGCTTTTAAAAATAAAGGAGTTCAATTGTTAATGGACTCAGTAGTAGAATTTATGCCTTCACCTGTTGATGTACCTGCAGTAAAAGGTATTAACCCAGAAACTAATGAGGAAGATAATAGACCATCAAGTGATGATGCGCCTTTCTCTGCATTAGCTTTTAAGATTATGGCTGATCCCTATGTTGGTAAATTAGCCTTCTTTAGAGTTTATTCAGGTATATTAGAAGCCGGCTCTTACGTGTATAACTCCACTAAAGATAATCGTGAAAGAGTAGGACGTATTTTGCAGATGCATGCAAACCATCGTGAAGAAAGAGATGATGTGTATGCAGGTGACTTAGCTGCTGCTGTTGGCTTGAAAAATACTAGTACAGGAGATACTCTATGTGATCAGGATAGTCCTATAATTCTTGAATCTATGGAGTTCCCAGAACCAGTTATTGCTGTTGCTATTGAACCAAAAAGTAAGGCAGATCAAGATAAATTAGGAATGGCTTTACAACGTTTAGCTGAAGAAGATCCAACTTTCAGGGTTAAGACTGATGAAGAAACAGGTCAGACTATTATTGAAGGTATGGGTGAATTACATTTAGAAATTATTGTTGACCGTCTATTAAGAGAGTTCAAAGTAGATGCAAATATCGGTAAACCACAGGTAGCATACAGAGAAACAATAACACAAACAATTAATAGCGTTGAAGGTAAATTTGTACGCCAAAGTGGTGGACGTGGACAATATGGTCATGTTGTAATTGATATAGAGCCTCTTGGAGAAGGCGGAGGTTTTGAGTTCGAGAATAAAATTGTTGGTGGATCAATACCAAAAGAGTATATATCACCTGTTGAAGATGGTATTGTAGAAGCTATGGAAAATGGTATTTTAGCTGGTTATCCAATGGTTGACCTAAAAGTTACATTGCATGATGGAAGCTATCATGACGTTGACTCTTCAGAAATGGCCTTTAAAATAGCTGGATCTATTGGTTTTAAAGAAGGTGCTAAAAAAGCAAGGCCTGTGATCTTAGAACCGCTTATGAAAGTGGAAGTGGTTGTACCTGAAGAATATATGGGAGACGTTATTGGTGATCTTAATGGTCGTCGTGGTCAAGTTCTTGGAATGGAACCTCGTGCTAATGCGCAAGTTGTTAGAGCAAATGTTCCATTATCAGAGATGTTTGGTTACGCAACTGATCTTAGATCAAAAACACAAGGTCGTGCAACCTATACAATGCAATTTTCACATTATCAAGCAGCGCCAAAAAGCATTGCTGAAGAAATCATTGGAGAATAAAAAAATAAAATTTTATTGATATTAAGGAGAGTGAAGGAAATGGCAAAAGCAAAGTTTGAAAGAACAAAACCCCATGTTAATATTGGAACAATCGGTCACGTTGACCATGGTAAAACGACTTTAACTGCTGCAATCACTGCTGTATTAGCAAATCATGGTGGTGCAGAAGCAAGAGCATTTGATACAATTGATAATGCTCCGGAAGAAAGAGAAAGAGGAATCACAATTGCGACATCTCACGTTGAGTATGAGACAGAAAACAGACATTATGCTCATGTTGATTGTCCTGGCCATGCTGACTATGTAAAAAATATGATTACAGGAGCAGCACAAATGGATGGTGGTATTCTCGTAGTATCAGCAGCAGATGGTCCAATGCCTCAAACAAGAGAGCATATCTTATTAGCTCGTCAGGTTGGAGTGCCATCTATAGTAGTATTCTTAAACAAAGCAGATATGGTAGATGATGAAGAATTAATCGAGTTAGTAGAAATGGAAGTAAGAGAGTTGTTAAGCGAATATGAATTCCCAGGAGATGATATTCCGGTAGTAGTGGGTTCAGCTTTACAGGCATTAGAGAGCTCAGATCCAGAAGGACCATGGGGAAGCAAAATCATCGAATTGATGACAGAGGTTGACAGCTACATTCCAGAACCAGAAAGAGATACAGACAAGCCATTCTTGATGCCAGTTGAGGATGTATTTAGTATCACTGGTCGTGGAACAGTTGCTACAGGTAGGGTAGAAAGAGGAACCTTACATCCAGGAGATGAAGTAGAAGTTATTGGTATCAAAGATACAGAAACAACAACAGTAACTGGTGTTGAGATGTTTAGAAAACTTCTTGATGAAGCAGTTGCAGGAGATAATATAGGAGCTTTATTAAGAGGTGTAAAAAGAGAAGACATCGAGAGAGGTCAAGTACTAGCTAAGCCAGGTAGTATTACACCACATACAAAGTTCAAAGCTGAGGTATATGTATTATCAAAAGAAGAGGGAGGAAGACATACTCCATTCTTTAACGGATATAGACCACAGTTTTATTTCCGTACAACAGATGTGACAGGAATTATTAATTTACCAGACGGAGTAGAAATGGTAATGCCTGGAGACAACATTGAAATGAATGGTGAACTTATTACCCCGATAGCTATGGAAGAAGGTTTAAGATTTGCTATTCGTGAAGGTGGCCACACTGTTGGCGCAGGTGTTGTAACAGAAATCATAGAGTAGAGTAATATGAAAAAGCGAGGAGCTTTTTTCTCCTCTCTTTTTCTATGTATTTAATTTCGATTGAGTTAAAATTAATCACAGATGAGTTATGATTATAAACTTAAATGACTCAACATGTGTCATAGTACCGGCTCTAAGTTAATTCGTTTGTATATTTTAATTTGTCATCTATGAAGGAGGGAAGATGATGGCTAAGCATGAGAAGATACGTATAAGATTGAAAGCTTATGAACATGAGCTTTTAGATCAATCAGCACAAAAAATAGTTGATACAGCCACAAGAACTGGGGCGGATGTTTCCGGACCTATACCTTTACCAACTGAGAAGGAAATATATACTGTATTAACGTCTCCACATGTTCATAAAGATGCTAGAGAACAGTTTGAAATGAGAACTCATAAAAGATTGATTGATATTGTTGATCCAAATCCCAAAACAGTTGATGCTTTGATGAGATTGGATTTACCTGCGGGTGTTAATATAGAAATTAAGTTATAATGTTAGGAGGTGCACTAGTCATGGCTAAAGGATTGATTGGAAAAAAATTAGGAATGACTCAAATTTTTAAAGAAGACGGGACAGTTGTTCCTGTTACAGTTATTGAGGCTGGCCCTTGCGTTGTTACTCAAAAAAAGACTAAAGAAGTAGATGGATACGATGCTGTTCAGTTTGGTTTTGAAGACAAAAAAGAACAACGTAGTAATAAACCAGAAAAAGGCCACTTCAAAAGAGCAGGAGTAAGCCCGAAAAAGCATTTGTTCGAATTCAGAAACTTCCCTGAAGATGTTAACGAAGGTGATGAAATAAATGTTGATCTCTTTGCTGAAGGTGAGTTGGTAGATGTAAGCGGAACTTCTAAGGGAAAAGGATTCGCTGGTACTATTAAACGTTATAATTTTAGTAGAGGTCCGATGACACATGGTTCTCATAATCACAGAGCACCAGGTTCAATTGGTGGTACAGATGCAGCCAGAGTATTTAAAGGGCAAAAAATGCCTGGTAGAATGGGGCACGATCGAGTAACTATCCAAAATTTAGAAATAGCAAAGGTAGATGCTGAGAAAAACGTAATTTTAATAAAAGGGTCTGTACCAGGACCCAATAATGGAATAGTAGAGATTAAAGAAGCTGTAAAGGCTTAGTTTAAGAGGAAAGGGGGATTTAACATGCCACAGATAGCAAAATATGATAAAAGCGGAAATAAAGTTGGTGATATAAATTTAGCTGATAGTGTTTTTGATGTAAATGTAAATAAACACGTAGTTCATCAAGTTGTAACTTCACAGCTTGCCAAAATCCGCAAAGGAACTGCTTCTACCAAAACACGTTCAGAAGTGCGTGGAGGTGGTAGAAAACCTTGGCGTCAGAAGGGAACTGGTAGAGCTAGACATGGTAGCATTCGCTCACCTTTATGGGTAGGTGGAGGAATTACTTTTGGTCCTAGGCCACGTTCTTTTGGCAAAAAAGTTCCTAAAAAAGTTAAAAGACTAGCTTTGAAATCTATTTTAACTGATAAACTACAAAATGACAGCTTGATGATTTTAGAAAATCTAAAATTTGATCAGATTAAAACAAGTCAAGTAGTAGAGTTATTGAAAAACCTTCAAATAGAAGATAAAAAAGTTATTATAGTAATTCCTGAAAAAGACAAAAATATTTATTTATCAGCTAGAAATATACCAGGAGTAAAAACATTAGTTGTTGAGGCCTTAAACGCTTATGATTTATTAAATAATGATTATATTATTATAGCTAACGAGGCTGTAGAAAAAATTGAGGAGGTGTTGGCTAGATGAAAGATGCAAGAGATGTTATTATAGCTCCACACATTTCCGAACATAGTATGGAAATGTTGGAAGAAAACAACACCTATACTTTTAAAGTTGATAGAAGAGCTAATAAAATTGAAATTAGAAATGCAGTTGAAGAAATATTCAATGTTAAAGTGTTAAAAGTTAACACCATGAATATGCTTGGTAAAAAAAGAAGACTCGGATATAATCAAGGAAAAAGATCAGATTGGAAAAAAGCTATGGTTAAATTAGCCGAAGGCGATAGAATAGAAATATTCGAGGGTATGTAAATATTTTTAGATAGGAGGTAAAAAGATGGCAGTTAAAAAGTTTAAACCAACAACTCCTTCCAGACGTTATATGACTGTTTCTAGTTTTGAAGAAATCACAAAAGTTGAACCAGAAAAGAGTCTATTGGCTCCTTTAAGAAAGTCTGGTGGACGCAATACAAATGGTCGGATTACAAGTAGACGTCGTGGCGGAGGTCATAAACGTCGTTATCGAATTATAGATTTTAGACGTAATAAAGATGGAGTACCAGCTAAAGTTGCAAGTATTGAGTATGATCCAAATCGTTCTGCACGAATAGCATTATTGCATTATGCTGATGGAGAAAAAAGATATATTCTTGCACCAAATAAATTATCTGTTGGTGATGTAGTAGAATCTGGACCAAATGCAGATATTAAACCTGGTAATTCATTAAAATTAAAAGATATACCAGTAGGTACAATTATTCATAACATTGAACTTCAAGCCGGCAAAGGTGGACAAATGGTTCGTTCTGCTGGAGTAATGGCTCAAATCATGGCTAAAGAAGGTAAATATGCACATGTGAAATTACCTTCTGGAGAAGTTAGATTAGTAAGCATGGAATGCAGAGCTACAATCGGTCAGGTTGGAAATGTAGAACATGAGAATCTAACAATTGGAAAAGCTGGTAGAAGTCGTTGGAAAGGAAAAAGACCTTCAGTTCGTGGTGTTGTTATGAATCCCCATGATCATCCACATGGTGGTGGAGAAGGTAAAGCGCCAGCTGGTCGTCAACCAGTTACACCTTGGGGTCAAAAGACAATTGGTAAAAGAACACGTAAGAAAAAGAAAAGCAATAAATATATTGTTCGCTCACGTCATGCTAAAAAGAGGTAGTCCTAATCGAATATGGTCATACTAAAAACAACATTGCGTAAGTAAAAAGAAATTTTTAGTGAGTCCTAATCGAATATGGTCATACTAAAAACAACATTGCGTAAGTAAAAAGAAGTTTTTAGTGAGTCCTAATCGAATATGGTCATACTAAAAACAACATTGCGTAAGTAAAAAGAAGTTTTTAGTGAGTCCTAATCGAATATGGTCATACTTGAATTAGCAGTGTGTTATAAAATCCAGGATTTATGTGAAAGGAGGGTTTATCTTGGGTAGGTCTTTAAAGAAGGGCCCTTTTGTTGAAGAAAAGTTGATTACTAAAATTAGAGAAATGAATGATAGTGGAAAGAAGAATGTTATTAAGACATGGTCTAGAAGCTCTATGATACTTCCTGAAATGGTTGGGTACACTATAGCTGTCCATGATGGCAGAAAACATGTACCGGTATATATAACTGAAGATATGGTTGGTCATAAATTAGGTGAATTTGCACCAACACGTAAATTCAGAGGACATGGAAAAGCAACAGAGCGTTCTACATCATTAAAATAATATGTAAGATTTTAAGAAAAGACTTTTTTAGGTTTGTAAATAATTTATAAATAATCTATATGAAATAAACTCTAGCAGTAAAAGGGGGGTTATTGATGGAAGCTAAAGCCCATGCAAAGTATATTCGTGTTTCCCCGCGAAAGGCAAGACAGGTAATGGATTTAATTAGAGGGAAAAATATCGGTGACGCTGTTGCTATACTAAAAAACACACCGAGAAAGGCTTCCAAGCTAATTGAAAAGGTTCTACATTCTGCAGTATCTAATGCTGAAAATAATCATGATATGATCGCTGATGAATTATTTATCAAAGAAGCATATGTGAATGAAGGACCAACAATGAAAAGATGGAGACCGCGTGCACAAGGTATGGCAAGTCCGATTCGTAAAAGAACAAGTCACATTTCAATAGTAGTTAGTGATGAAAAAAAGGAGGGGTAGATTTTGGGTCAGAAGATTCATCCTCATGGCTTACGCGTGGGGATTATAAAAGACTGGGATGCTAAATGGTATGCTGACAAGAAGAATTATTCCAAATTTCTTCATGAAGATTTAGAAGTTAGGGAATATGTAAAAGAAAAGATGTATGATGCTGGTATAGCACGTGTAGTAATTGAACGTGCAGCTAATCAGATGAAGTTAGATATTTATACAGCACGTCCGGGTATGGTTATTGGTCGTGGAGGTTCTGAAGTAGATGCCTTAAGACAGGAATTGGAAAAAAGAACAGGAAAAAAAGTTCAAATTAATGTTATTGAAATCGACAACCCAGATTTAAATGCTCAATTAGTTGCTGAAAATATTGCTTCACAATTAGAAAGAAGAGTTTCCTTTAGACGGGCAATGAAACAGGCAATGAATAGAAGTATGAGGGTTGGTGCTGAAGGATTTAAAATTCTATGTAGTGGACGTCTAGGTGGAGCTGAAATGGCTAGAACCGAAGGATATAATGAGGGTAGTGTTCCCTTACACACTTTAAGGGCGGACATTGATTATGGATTTGCTGAAGCTTATACAACTTACGGAAAAATCGGAGTTAAAGTATGGATAAATAAAGGTGAAGTATTACCTGAAGTTGAAGACAATTAATAGAAAACCGTCAATAGAAAGGAGGCCTTTAGATGTTAATACCAAAAAGAGTAAAACATCGTAAGCAACATAGAGGTCGTATGAAAGGTAAGGCTATACGAGGCACTGAAATATCGTTTGGAGAATTTGGTTTGCAAGCATTAGAACCAGGCTGGATTACCAATAGACAAATTGAGGCTGCTCGTGTTGCCATGACAAGGTCAATAAAAAGGGGAGGAAAGGTCTGGATTAAGATTTTTCCTGATAAACCAATTACTGCTCACCCTGCTGAAACACGTATGGGTAAAGGTAAAGGTGCTCCAGAGAAATGGGTTGCAGTTATAAAACCTGGTAGGATTATGTTTGAAATTGCCGGTGTATCAGAAGAAAAAGCAAGAGAGGCTTTGAGACTGGCAGCTCATAAATTGCCCATCAAAACACATTTTGCTAAAAGGGAAGAGATGGATGGTGATTCTAATGAGAGCTGATGAACTTAGAGATTTAACCGATGTTGAACTTGAACAAAAGTTAAAAGAATTCAAAGAAGAATTATTTAACCTTAGATTTCAACATGCTACTGCTCAACTAAGTAATCCTATGCGAATTAAAGAAGTAAAAAAAGATATCGCTAGGCTAAAGACAGTTCTGCGTGAACGTGAATTAGGTATTAAGAGGGCATAGGAAGGAGGTTAAACATGGTTGACAGGAATAAAAGAAATGAAGTAGTAGGCGTTGTGGTCAGTGATAAAATGGATAAAACTGTGAGTGTTGCTGTAGAACGCAAAGTACAACACAATTTATATAAAAAGACTATAAAAAAGACAAATACTTTTAAAGCACATGATGAAAATAATGAATGTAATGAAGGTGACAAGGTTCGTATTATGGAAACACGACCTTTAAGTAAAACAAAAAGATGGAGAGTTATTGATATTATAGAAAAAGCCAAATAGTTTTCCTGATAGGAAAGGGGGATTATAATGATTCAGTCCGAAAGCCGTTTAAAAGTAGCAGATAACACTGGAGCTCGTGAGATTCTTTGTGTGAAAGTTCTAGGGGGATCACGTAAGCGTTATGCTAGAGTTGGAGATGTTATTGTTGCTTCCGTAAAAGAAGCTATACCTGGCGGTATGGTAAAAAAAGGTGAAGTTGTTAAAGCTGTAGTTGTAAGAACAAAAAAAGAATTTAAAAGACCAGATGGTTCATATCTTAGGTTTGATGAAAATGCAGCTGTTATTATTGACAATACTAATAATCCTCGGGGTACACGTGTTTTTGGTCCAGTAGCCCGGGAGTTGAGAAATAAAAATTATATGAAAATAATCTCCTTGGCACCTGAGGTCTTATAAAGGGGGGATACGGATGAGAAAATTAATCAAAGGTGATACAGTAGAAGTTATTTCTGGTAAAGACAGAGGAAAGCGCGGTAAAATTCTAAAATTATTACCTAAAGACAAGCGCGTTATAGTTGAAGGAATAAACATCTTACATCGTCATATGAAACCCACACAAGAAATGCCTCAAGGTGGAATCACTGAAAACGAAGGTCCAGTTGACATTTCAAATGTACAATTAGTTTGCCCTCGTTGTGATGAAAAAGCAAGGGTTGGAATTGATCAATTAGATGATGGAAAAAAAGTGAGAACATGTAAAAAATGTGGTGAAGATGTAGATAAGTAAGTCTGAAAGGGGGTTTTAATAAATGGCTGAACTAGCTATTGCATATAGAGAAGAAATACTTCCTAAATTGATGGATAAATTTAATTATGAAAGCGTAATGGCAGCACCTAAAGTAGAAAAATTAGTAATAAATGTTGGATTAGGCGATGCAAAAGAAGATCAAAAATTACTTGAAACTGTTGTAGATGAAATGGCAGCAATAACTGGTCAAAAACCTGTTATTACTAGAGCAAAAAAATCGGTTGCTAATTTCAAAATACGTGAAGGAATGCCTATCGGTGTAAAGGTTACATTACGTGGAAATGTGATGTGGGAGTTCCTTTATAAATTGATAAATGTTACACTTCCAAGGATTAGAGATTTTAGGGGTGTTTCACCAAAGTCATTTGATGGTAGAGGAAACTATAGTCTAGGGATCAAGGAACATACAGTATTCCCTGAAATAAATATTGATCAAGTGGATAAAGTACATGGGATGGAAGTTACTATAGTAACTTCAGCAGAAACTGACGAAGAGTCTTATGAACTTTTGAAATTGATGGGAATGCCATTCCGCGAGCAATAGACAAATAAAGGAGGTTTAATAGTGGCTCGTAAAGCATTGGTAGAAAAAGCTAATAAAGAAGCTAAATATTCAACTCGAAATGTTAATAGATGCCAACGTTGTGGTCGTCCGAGAGCTTATATTCGCAAATTTGAATTATGTAGGATTTGTTTTAGAGAATTGGCTCATAAGGGAGAAATACCAGGAGTTAAAAAAGCAAGCTGGTAGTATGGAAGGAGGTTGGAAAATTGAATATAACTGATCCCATTGCAGATATGTTAACTCGTATTCGTAATGCTAATAGCACTAATAAAGATATCGTTAATATGCCTGCATCAAAGATGAAAATAAATATTGCAGATATATTAAAAGAAGAGGGTTTTATATCTGACTATAAAATAGTAGAAGCTTACCCACAAAACAATTTACGTATTTATTTAAAATACGGTGAAAATGACGAAAAAGTTATATCAGGCCTAAAAAGGATTAGTAAACCAGGGTTAAGGGTTTATGTAAAAAGCGATGAATTACCTCGTGTTTTAGGTGGCCTTGGTATTGCTATAATTTCAACATCTCAAGGTCTTCTGACAGACAAAACAGCTAGAAAGAACGGTGTTGGTGGAGAAGTCCTTTGCTATGTGTGGTAACGTAGAAGTTAGAGGTTAGAAGTTAGAGGTTGGAAAAAACTTGATATCCTTTTAACTTCAACTCCTTTTACTTCAATAATATAAAAAAGTGCAGAAAGATATCGGAAATGATTTTTAAAATCAGCTTGGATTTAGATAATTTAAAGAAACGTGGAGGTGAAAAGTATGTCACGTATTGGGAACTTGCCTATTGAAATACCAGAAAAAGTAGAAGTTAAATTGAATGATAATGAAGTCAAAGTAAAAGGACCTAAGGGTGAATTAAGCCAAAAAGTTGACCCACGTATAAATGTAAATATAGGTGTTAAAGAAATTCTGGTAGAGAGAAACAACGATAACCGTGAAGAACGTTCACTGCATGGACTTACAAGAAGTTTAATTGAAAATATGGTTGTTGGTGTTACAAAAGGCTTTGAAAAGAAGTTAGAGATGATTGGTGTTGGTTATAATGCTAAAGTACAGGGAAATACGCTTGTACTTGAAGTTGGATATTCTCATCCAGTCAATATAGAAGCGCTTGGAGAGATTAAGTTTGAGGTAGAAAAAAACACTAACATTACTGTAAAAGGGATTAATAAACAGCTAGTTGGAGAAATGGCTGCTAAGATACGTGCAGTACGTGCACCTGAACCTTATAAAGGTAAAGGTATTAAATATGTAGATGAACACATTAGGCGAAAAGTCGGTAAAACCGGTTAATGGAAGGGAGTGAATGGTGTGGATAAGAAAAGGTTAAGAAAAAGACGCCATCTTCGTGTAAGAAATAAAGTAGTTGGAACTCCAGATAGACCCAGAGTTAATATATCTCGTAGTTTGAAAAATATTTATGTGCAAATTATAGATGATCTAACCGGCCATACCCTGGTTTCTGCTTCAACCCTTGAACCGACTGTTAAAGATTCTATAGAATTTGGCGGTAATAAAGGAGCGGCTAAAAAAGTAGGAGAAGTTTTAGCTGATAGAGCGTTAGAAAAGGGAATCAAAGATGTAGTTTTTGACCGTGCTGGACATAAATATCACGGTAGGGTAAAAGAAGTGGCCGAAGCATTGCGTGAAAAGGGTTTGAATTTCTAAAAGTAAGGAGGCGAATCCATGAATATAATAGATCCTGATAAATTAGAGTTAGAAGAACGTGTAGTTAATATTAATAGGGTGGCTAAAGTTGTTAAAGGTGGACGTAATTTTAGCTTTAGTGCCTTGGTTGTAGTAGGTGATGGTAATGGTCATGTAGGGGCTGGAATTGGTAAAGCCAACGAAGTACCAGAAGCCATCCGTAAAGGTATTGATGATGCTAAAAAACAATTAATTCAAGTACCTGTTGTTGAAACTACTATACCGCATGAAATTATTGGGGAGTATGGGGCAGGTTCTGTCTTATTAAAACCAGCAGCACCTGGTACTGGAGTTATCGCAGGTGGTCCTGTAAGGGCAGTAGTTGAATTAGCTGGTATAAGTAATATTTTAACCAAATCTCTAGGTTCTACTAACCCTATAAATATGATAAATGCAACAATTCAAGGTTTAAAAGAATTAAAAAAGGTTGAAGAAGTTGCAAAACTAAGAGGAAAAACTGTAGAAGAAATACTAGAATAGTTTCATATTATACTGAGGAGGTGGAATTGATGAATTTGCATGACTTAAAACCTGAAGAAGGCTCTAAAAAGAGACGTAGAAGAAAAGGACGCGGTATGGGTTCAGGAAGGGGTTATACTTCAGGACGTGGTGCTAATGGGCAAAATGCTCGTTCAGGTGGTGGTGTTCGTCCAACATTTGAAGGTGGGCAGACTCCATTATTCAGACGTCTTCCCAAAAGAGGTTTTAATAATATATTTAAGAAGGTTTATAATGAAATAAACCTATATCAATTAAATAGATTTGAAGAAAATGAAGAAGTTACAATTGAAAAATTAGTAGATTGTGGTATTATTGATAATGTAGCTAAATCTGGTTTGAAAATTTTAGGTGATGGTGAGATTGAAAAAGCTTTGGTTGTAAAAGCCAATGCATTTACAAAGTCAGCGAAAGAAAAAATTGAAAAAGCTGGCGGAAAGGCAGAGGTGGTATAAGTGTTATCTGCTCTAGGGAATGCTTTTAAAATTAAAGAAATAAGAAAAAAGATTCTTTTTGTTCTAGCGATGATGGCTATTTATCGTATTGGAGCTTTTATTCCAGTACCTGGGATTGATGTTGCAGCTTTACAACAGCAATTATTTGGTGGTGCTGGTGGTGAAGTTTTTGGGTTTTTGGATTTGTTTGCAGGTGGAGCTTTAAGTAATTTTTCTGTATTTGCAATGAGTATAACACCATATATTACAGCTTCAATTATTATTCAATTATTGGGTGGTGTTATTCCTGCTTTAGAGGAGTTACAAAGATCTGGTCCTGAAGGCAGAAAGAAAATTACTCAATATACTAGATACGGAACGATTGTGCTAGCAGTAATTCAGGCTTTTGGTATTACAATGCTAGTTAGAGGTGCCGTATATAATCCTACTTTTTTCAATTTGACTTTGATAGTAATCAGTTTAACTGCAGGAACAGCTTTTCTAATGTGGTTAGGAGAGCAAATAACTGAAAAAGGGATAGGTAATGGTATATCCATTATTATCTTCACGTCAATTGTTTCTCGTTTTCCTGGACAGATTTTACAAACAATACAGCTTTATAGAACGCGTGAAATTAATGAACTAGATTTAGCACTATTTTTACTGATGGCTATTATAATTGTAGTTGGTATTATATTCATCTCATTAGGTGAAAGAAGAATACCTGTACAATATTCAAAACGTATAGTTGGTAGAAAAGTATATGGTGGTAGAAGTACACATATACCTATGAAAATAAATCAAGCAGGAGTTATACCTGTAATATTTGCATCATCAGTTTTGATGTTTCCAGCTGTAATTGGAGAGGTTGTTCCTATTGGTATTATTACAAGAATAGGAAGATTGTTTGCACACGGTTCACCTACATTTTTAGTAGGCTATGGTGTGCTGATATTTCTTTTCACTTATTTTTGGACTGCTTTTACTTTTAATCCAGAAGAAGTAGCAGAGAACATGAAAAAGTATGGAGGATTTATCCCTGGTATTAGACCTGGTAAGGCGACTGTAAATTATCTAAATAAGGTTATAACTAGGGTAACTACTGCCGGAGCTTTATTTCTGACTGTTATTTCATTATTACCATATGGAGTATCTGCAATTACTAATGTTGCGATTATGCTTGACGGTACTTCTATCTTGATTCTCGTTGGTGTAGCTTTACAAACAATGCAACAAATTGAATCACAGTTATTAATGAGACATTATGAAGGTTTTATGAAATAAGGGGGAGAAAAATGAACCTGACATTATTGGGTTTACCTGGTGCGGGTAAAGGCACCCAAGCTATGAAAATATGCCAGGAATATTCAATACCCCATATAGCAACTGGTGATATAATAAGGGATTCAATAAAAAGAAAAACTGAGCTAGGGTTAAGAATAGAAAAATTTATAAATGAAGCAAAATATATTCCCGATAAAGATGCAGCTTTAATATTGAGGGAGCAGTTAGCTTTTAGAGACATTAGTACAGGATTTGTACTTGATGGCTATCCAAGAAACCTCTATCAAGCTATTGCTTTATCAGATATTTTAAGCCCTTATGATAAAAACTTAGATATGGCTTTTTATATAAAAGTTAATCCAGAAGCATTAATTCAAAGAGTAGCTGGCAGACGTATTTGTACTGAATGTGGTGCTACTTATCATATTAAAAATAATCCCCCAATAGTAGATGGTATTTGCAATAATTGTGGTAAAACTCTAATTCAGCGTAATGACGATACAGAAAATGCAATGCGAAAGAGAATTAAAGTGCATAAAAAAGAAATCGATGAATTAATAATATACTATGAAAATAAAGGAATTCTCAGAACTATAATGGGGAAAGATATTGAAGATGTTTATGAAAAAATAAAAAAAGCCATTGAGGTGGAATTAGTATGATAATATTAAAGTCTCCTCGGGAACTGGATCTAATGCGTCACGCCAATAAAATAGTGGCTGAGACTCATGCTTATTTAGCTGAAAAGATTGCTGTGGGCATTACTACAGCAGACCTTGATAGACTATGTGAAGAGTTTATTAGATCCAAGGGGGCTACACCTTCATTTAAGGGTTATAAAGGCTATCCTGCATCATTATGTGTCTCTATAAATGAAGAAGTAGTTCACGGTATTCCTAGCAAAAAAAGGATTATAAATGATGGTGATTTAATTAGCCTTGATATTGGGGCCTTTTATGAAGGGTTTCATGGTGATGCTGCTCGTTCCCTGGGAGTTGGTAAGCTGTCAGATGAAGCGAAAAGATTAATAAAGGTCTGTAAAGAATCTTTTTATAAAGGTGTTGAGGAAGCTTCAATTGGAAAAAGACTTACAGATATTTCATATCAAATCCAAAAACACGCAGAATCTCATGGATATTCTGTTGTAAGAGAATATGTTGGACATGGAATTGGCCGTAAGATGCATGAAGCTCCACAAATACCAAATTTCGGTCCACCTAATCGCGGACCAAAGTTGAAAGCAGGTATGACATTAGCAATAGAGCCAATGTTAAACCTTGGTACTTTTGAAGTTGAATCATTAGAAGATGGTTGGACTGTTGTAACTGCTGATAGAAAGTTATCTGCTCATTATGAGAATACTATTGCTATTACGGAAGAGGGCTTTGAAATTTTAAGCCTTTTATAAAAGATTTAAAATTAAGTTTGAATTAGTTAAAAATGCTGTGATATAATATTTAGGAGTGTGTCGCTATGGTTTCCCGCTATCATTTAGGTGAAATAGTTATTTCCAAAGCAGGAAGAGATATTAACAATGCTTATATTATTGTAGAAAAAGAAAATGATGCATATGTCAAAGTAGCAGATGGAATAAATAAACGAGTTGAGTATCCAAAAAGAAAAAATATAAAACACTTAAAATTAACGGGAGATATAGTTGAAGAACTGTCTATATGGTTAGATAAAGGCAAAAGGATTCGTAATGAAGATATAAAGTTATATCTTAAAGATTATCAGAAAAATGAGGAGGCTAATTAACTTTATGGCTAAAGAGGAAGCTATTGAAGTTCAGGGAACTGTTGTGGAACCTCTACCTAATGCTATGTTCAGGGTAGAATTGGAAAACGATCACAAGGTATTGGCTCATGTTTCCGGTAAAATGCGCATGAACTTTATCCGTATCTTACCTGGTGATAAGGTAACAGTCGAGTTATCACCTTATGATTTAAGTCGTGGTAGAATTACGTATCGACATAAAAAGTAGAGAAGACAATATAGATTTAAATTGAGAATTAATTAAGAAAAAGGGGTGATGGACGATGAAGGTAAGACCTTCTGTAAAGCCTATTTGCGATAAATGCAAGGTGATTAGACGCAAAGGGAAAGTAATGGTAATCTGTGAAAACCCCAAGCACAAACAACGTCAAGGATAAAAATATGGAGGTGATATAAGTTGGCACGTATCGAAGGTGTTGATCTTCCACGTAATAAACGCGTTGAAGTAGGTTTGACATATATATATGGAATTGGACGTTCTAGATCTAAAAAGATCTTAGAAGAAACTGGAGTGAATCCTGATACACGTATTAAAGACCTCACTGAAGCTGAAATAGCTAAATTAAGAAGTGTAATTGATAATTTCCAAGTTGAGGGAGATTTAAGACGTGAAGTTAGAGGAAACATTAAGAGATTAATGGACATTGGTGCATATCGTGGATTAAGACATAGAAGAGGTCTTCCAGTTCGAGGACAAAACACAAAAAATAATGCTCGTACTAGAAAAGGACCTAAAAAGACTGTTGGTGTAAGAAGATAATAATTTTTGTATTGATAAAAGTATAGCAAAAGGGAGGTAAGTTAATGGCTAAGGCAAAGAAAAAAGCAGTTAAAAAGAAAAAGAAAGTAAAACGTAATATAGATAAGGGTCAGGTGCACATTAGATCAACCTTTAATAATACCATTATTTCTATTACGGATAATCAAGGTAATGTAATTGCCTGGTCTAGTTCTGGCAAAGTGGGATATGAAGGTTCACGTAAAAGCACACCCTTTGCTGCACAGATAGCAGCAGAAGATGCTGCACAACAAGCAATGGATATGGGAGTCAAAGAAGTAGAGATATTTGTGAAAGGACCAGGTTCTGGAAGAGAATCTGCAATAAGGTCACTACAAGCTGCAGGATTAAACATAAGTTCCATCAAAGATGTTACTCCTATACCACATAATGGATGTCGTCCACCAAAAAGACGTAGAGTTTAAATAAACTATAGTTTAAAATTACAAGAAATTGTATATAATGAAAACGGAGGTGTAAAAATGGCTAGATATCGTGGTTCTGTTTGTAGAATATGTCGCCGCGAGAGCGAAAAGTTGTATTTAAAAGGAGAGCGTTGTTATACTGATAAATGTGCTATCGAACGTCGTCCATATGTTCCTGGTGAACACGGTCAGGGTAGAAGAGGAAAACAATCTGAATATGGATTACAGCTTAGGGAAAAACAAAAGGTTAGAAAAATTTATGGTATTTTAGAGAAACAATACCGTCGCTATTATGAAATGGCTGAAAAAATGGGTGGAGTAACAGGTGAGAACTTCTTGCAATTACTAGAAAGAAGGCTAGATAATGTAGTGTATAGAATGGGTTTTGCTAGTTCCAGAAACCAAGCTAGACAGTTTGTACTACATGGCCATATTTTAGTTAATGGTAAAAAGGTAAATATTCCATCTTATCAAATTGATGTTGATGATGTTTTAAGCATTAAAGATGCTAGTAGAAAAACTACTACATTTAAAGAAGTATTAGAATATAATTCTGATGCAAAAGTAGCAGAATGGTTAAGTGTAAATATGGAAAAGGCAGAAGGAACAGTTTTAGCATTGCCAGTTAGAGAAGATATTGATTACCCTGTTCAAGAAAATTTAATTGTTGAGTACTATTCAAGATAACCTGGGATTTCCTTCTAATATAAAGGAGGGGTATTAAGTTAATGATAGAAATAGAAAAGCCTTGTATAGAAATTATTGAAAGCGATGATAAGAGTGGAAAATTTGAAGTGGCACCATTGGAAAGAGGTTATGGTATTACTCTAGGTAATGCGTTACGTAGAATATTACTTTCTTCTCTTCCTGGAGCTGCTATTACTTCTGTAAAGATTGAAGGAGTAAGACATGAGTTTTCAACTATTCCTGGTATTGTAGAAGACATTACTGAAATTATTCTAAATTTAAAAGGCGTTGTTTTAAAATACACTGGAGAAGATATTGAGAAAATAAATATAAACTTTAGTGGTGAAGGTGAAGTGACTGTTGCCGATTTTAAAACATCAGGAGATATTGAATTTGTCAATCCTGAGCATCATATAGCTACTCTAGAAGCTGATGGAGAATTAGTTTTAGAGGCTACTGTTGAACGTGGTAGAGGTTATGTGACTTCTGAAGAAAATCAGGAACATTTTGATAAAGTTATAGGTTTGGTTCCAGTAGATTCTTCATTTAGCCCGATAGATAGAGTTAATTTTAAGGTTGAAAATACCAGGGTAGGACAGGTGACTGACTATGATAGACTAATTCTTGAAGTCTTTACAAATGGCAGTATATCTCCAGAAGACGCAGTTAGTTTATCTTCTAAAATCATGGTTGAACATCTTGGCTTATTTATCAATCTAACTGATGAAGTTGGAGATGTAGAAATTATGGTTGAAAAAGAAGAGGAAGAAAAAGACAAGGTCTTAGATACTACCATTGAGGAATTAGAGTTATCTGTTCGTTCGTCAAATTGTTTAAAAAGAGCAGGAATCAATACAGTCGGAGAATTAACAAGTAAAACAGAAGATGATTTAATGAAAGTAAGAAATCTTGGAAAAAAATCATTAGTAGAAATAAGAGAAAAACTGGTAGAGCTTGGATTAAGCTTGAAACAACCAGAGATTTAAATAAGGAGGGATGACCTATGCCACAGAGAAAGTTGAATAAGAACAGTGCTCATCGTAAAGCCATGTTTAATAATATGGTCACTGACTTTTTCAGGCATGAACGCATTGAAACTACTTTGCCTAAAGCAAAGGAGTTACGTCCAATAGCAGAAAAATTAATAAGTTCAGCTAGAACTGATAATCTTGCCGCCCGCCGTAGAGTATTGCGGGTTATTAAAGATAAAAGCGTAGTGAAAAAATTATTCGAAGAAATTGCACCACGCTTTGTAGATAGACCAGGAGGATATACAAGAATTTTGAAGTTGTATCCTAGACGTGGTGATGCTACAGAGACAGCAATTATAGAATTAGTTGAATAAGATAAGAGGGTGTTTTAAATGGCCCTAATAGAAGTAAAAGGGGTAGATTTTAGCTATGATCGTGTTAATGATCTAGCATTAAAAAATGTGAATTTAGAGATTGGTTCGGGAGAATTTATTTCAATTATTGGTGGAAATGGGTCTGGCAAATCTACCCTTGCAAAACTGCTTAACGTCTTGTTACTACCAAGTTCTGGTAAAGTTCTGGTTGCTGGGATGGATAGTAGTGATGAAAAAAATAGATTAAATATTAGACAAAAAGTAGGTATGGTTTTTCAGAACCCAGACAACCAATTAATTGCAACCCGGGTTGAAGATGATGTGGCATTTGGGCCAGAGAATCTAGGCGTTCCTAGTATAGAACTTAAAACTAGGGTTGCACAATCTCTGAACTTAGTTGGAATGAATGGGTATGAAGATCATCCTCCACATAAGTTATCCGGGGGACAAAAACAAAGAGTAGCTATTGCTGGAATAATAGCAATGGAACCAGATTGTTTAGTTCTAGATGAACCAACAGCAATGTTAGATCCTCAGGGAAGAAAAGAAGTTATGGATACAATAGAATTTCTTAATAAAGAAAAAGGAATAACAGTTGTTCACATAACACATTTTATGGAAGAAACAATAAATTCAGATAGAATATTTGTTATGAATAATGGCTCGATAATTAAAGAAGGTAAGCCGAGAGAAATATTTAAAACAATTGATGACTTAAAGAAGATAGATTTAGATGTACCAGTAGTTGTAGAAATGCGTAATGAATTAAATAAATTAGGTTTTAATTTACCTGATATTTTATCTATTAATGAGTTGGTGAATTATATATGTTAATAGAATTAAAGAATGTGAGCCACATCTATGAACAAGACCAAAAGATTAAAGCACTTAATAATATTGACTTGCAAATTAAAGAGCAAGAATTTATTGGCTTAATAGGACATACTGGTTCAGGCAAGTCCACTTTAGTTCAATTATTAAATGGTTTAATAAATCCTAGTAAAGGTAAAGTAATTGTAGATGGTCTAGATATAACAAAAAAGAAAGAAAATTTGAAGGGGATCAGACAGAAAGTAGGTCTGGTCTTTCAATATCCAGAACACCAATTATTTGAAGAAACAGTACACAAAGATGTAGCTTTTGGTCCATCTAATCTATTGCTTTCTAATGAAGAAGTTATAAAAAGAGTTAAGGAATCAATAGAATTAGTTGGATTAGATTATGAGAAATTTAAAGATAGATCTCCGTTTAATTTAAGTGGAGGCCAACAACGAAAAGTTGCAATCGCAGGAGTACTTGCTATGAAACCACAAGTTTTAATACTTGATGAACCAACTGCTGGACTAGATCCTCAAGGGCGCAAGCAACTTATTCAATTACTTCAATTCCTTCATGAAGAAGAAGGAATAACAGTAATCTTAATCTCTCATAGGATGGAAGAAATAGCACAACTTGCTTCTAGAATTATAGTTATGCATCAAGGTGAAATTAATCTTGATGGAACACCTGAAGAGGTTTTTACAAGAGTAAAAGAAATTAAAAATTTGTCATTAGCATTACCTGAAATAACAGAGATATTATGGCGGTTAAAAAATAAGGGTTTAAAAGTAAAAACCAATATATTTACTCTTTCTGAGGCTATTAGTGAAATAGCAGAAGAATTGAGGCGATCGAGCAAATGTTAAAGGATATTACAATAGGGCAATATATTAATAGAAATTCAATAATTCATGATCTTGATTCACGTATAAAAATAATTATTACTATCTTTATGATTATTGCACTTTTTTTTATTAATCTTTTTATTGGATTTGCTGTATTTTTTCTTTTTGTTCTTTTAATAATATTTCTATCTAAGATACCACTTATAAGGGTTTTAAAGGGATTAAAGCCAATATTTTTTCTTGTAATTTTGACATTGTTTCTTCATATCTTTTTTACAAGAGGTGGTGATGTAATTTGGCAGTGGAGATTCTTAAGTATTGAAGAAGAAGGTCTCTTTACTGCTTTCTTTATGGTCAGTAGAATTTTATTACTAATTATGTTTACCTCATTATTAACCCTTACAACAACTCCCTTAGAATTAACAGATGGCATTGAATATTTATTAACTCCTTTTAAAAAAATAGGAGTACCTGCAAGTGAATTAGCAATGATGATGACAATTGCATTGAGATTTATTCCAACTCTATTAGAAGAAGCAGATAAGATCATGAAGGCACAGATGGCTCGTGGAGCTGATTTTGAAGGTGGTAATATAATTAAAAGAGCAAAAAGTTTAATTCCTCTATTAGTTCCTTTATTTATAAGTGCATTTAGAAGAGCTGATGATCTTGCTTTGGCAATGGAATCACGTTGCTATCATGGTGGGGAGGGACGTACTAGGTTACATGAATTAAAAACAGAAAAAAAGGATTATTTAGCCTTAATTATATCTATCACTTTTGCAATAATAGTTTCGCTTTTTTGATCTTATAGATGGAGGTTATTAAATGCAAAATATAAAGATCACTCTGGAATACGACGGAAGCAAGTATAGTGGATGGCAAATCCAGAAAAATACCTCTATGACTATACAAGAAAAGGTAGAAATAGCTCTCAAAAAAGTGAATAAAAAAGATCTTAAACTGATGGGTGCTAGTAGAACAGATGCTGGAGTCCATGCATTAGGACAGGTAGCAAATTGTCTGTTTGATGTAGCTATCCCTCCTGAACGGGTTCCTGTAGCACTGAATAGATATCTGCCTGCCGATATAATTTGTAAAAAAGCAGAAAAGGTAAGTATAGATTTTCATGCAAGATATGATTCTAAAGGGAAGAAGTATCTTTATCGGATTTATAATAATAGAATACCTTCTGTATTTATACGAAATTATGCATATCATTATATTCACGAACTGGATATTTCTTTGATGCAAAAAGCCAGTAAAGCTTTTTTAGGAGAGCATGATTTTAGTTCATTTCAATCCGCTGGTTGTGCAGCCAAAAATCCTGTAAAAACAATCGAAACATTTGATATATATACAAAAGGAAAAGAATTTTTTTTTGAAATAAAGGGTAGTGGTTTTCTTTATAATATGATAAGGATAATGGTTGGTACACTAATAGAAGTGTCAGAGGGAAAGATAAAGCTTGAAGATATGGGAAAAATAATAGAAGGTAAAGACAGAAACCTAGCTGGTTTCACAGCTCCAGCAAAAGGCCTAACTTTGCTAGAGGTATATTATTAAGACACACTCAATGCATAAATTTATCACAATTTCCCTTGACAAATTACTAATTTTATAATAAAATTCAATATGGACTATTATGTATTATCTAAGCCCGTTACAAAAATTAAATATATAAATTTAAGCTACAAAGGAGGTATAGTATGTCCACTTATATGGCAAAACCAAAAGAAATAGATCGCGAATGGTATGTAGTAGATGCTACTGGTAAGACTCTTGGGCGTTTAGCTACTAAAATTGCTGAAGTATTAAGAGGAAAGCATAAAGCTACTTATACACCCCATTTAGATACTGGTGATTTTGTTGTTGTTATAAACGCAGACAAAATTGAGTTAACTGGTAAAAAATGGGACCAGAAGAAATATTATCGTCATAGTGGTTATCCAGGTGGTATTAAAGAAATGACTTATAAAGAACTTCTTAATAGAAAGCCAGAGTTCATTATAGAAAAAGCTGTTACTGGCATGGTACCACATAATAAATTAGGACGACAAGTGCTTAAAAAGTTAAAAGTATATGCAGGGCCAGAACATCCTCATCAGGCCCAGCAACCAAAAGAATTGGAAATATAGAGAGGAGGAATATAAATGGCTGCTGAAGTACAATACTGGGGAACTGGAAGACGTAAAAAATCAGTTGCACGTGTAAGATTAGTTCCAGGTACTGGTAAAATTACTGTAAATAAAATAGATATTAGTGATTATTTTGGAAGAGATACTTTAATTAAAGATCTTAAAACACCATTAGAAATAACAAACACTCTAAATACAATGGATGTTCTTGTAAATGTTAAGGGTGGAGGACTTTCTGGGCAAGCAGGTGCAATAAGACATGGTATCTCTAGAGCTCTTCTTAAAGTGGATGTTGACTATCGTAAATCCCTTAAAAAAGCTGGGATGCTAACTAGAGATCCAAGGATGAAAGAAAGGAAGAAATACGGATTTAAAAAGGCCCGTAAATCTCCTCAATTCTCCAAAAGATAATATTTTATTTAAAAACAAGAGAAGACTTGAGTTTAAAAGAATTTATAAAAGGATTATCTCAAAGATATATGAGATGATCCTTTTTTATATAGAAAAATCAAAAGTATATTTACAAGAAGTTTTTAATTTTTATTATATTTGAATTTGCATAAGAAATATGGTTAATCTGTGAAAATACCATGATATAAAGTTAATAATTTTTAAAAGTAGCATATAAAAAGGAATCATAATTATTGTACAATAATCATGATTCCTTTTTAAAATATCTTTGATTAAAGACTATTAATAAAATATTCATGTAAACGCAAGTCATCTGTTAATTCAGGATGAAAAGAACTTACAAGTATTTTATTTTGTTTTGCTAGTACAGCTTTTCCTTTGTACTCTGCTAATATCTCTACATCTTTATTGGCTTCAATAATCCAGGGTGCCCTAATAAACACAGCAGGAAAAGGTTTATCACCAAGCTTTGATATTAATAGATCATTTTCAAAGCTATCTATTTGCCTACCAAAAGCATTTCTCTCTACTTTAATATCAATTAATTTTAATGATTCTTGATTACTGTTAGCTATTTCACTAGCTAGTATGATTAATCCTGCACAAGTTCCCCAAATGCCCATACCTTTATTAGCCATAGATTTAATTTCATCAATAAACTTATATTCTGTCATTAATTTGATGATTGTTGTGCTTTCTCCACCAGGAATTATTAAACCATCAAGCTCGTTTAACTGTTCTTTCTTTCTGATAAGTATAGTATTGCAGTTTAATTTTTTAAAGATTTCTTGATGTTCTTTAAAAGCTCCTTGTAAAGCTAAAATACCAACTTTTTTTTTACCAGCCACGCTCTTGCATCCTTTGTTCATTAGAAATATCATCAATGTTGATTCCCACCATAGCTTCACCTATATCAGTAGAAACTTCAGCAAGAATTTCTGGATCGTTATAATGAGTAGTAGCTTTAACAATAGCTTTAGCTCTTTTTACAGGGTCGCCAGATTTAAATATACCAGATCCAACAAAAACACCATCAGCACCGAGGTGCATCATTAATGCAGCGTCGGCCGGAGTAGCTACACCACCAGCGGCAAAATTAACAACCGGTAATCTTTTAAGTTCCTTAACTTTTAATAAGAGATCATAAGGAGCGGATAATTCTTTAGCCTTTGTCATTAGTTCATCTTCTGGCATGTTTATAATCGTTCTAATATCAGCCATTACAGTACGCATATGTTTAACAGCTTCTACAACATTTCCTGTGCCAGCTTCGCCTTTTGTTCTAATCATAGAAGCGCCTTCCCCAATTCTCCTTAATGCTTCACCAAGATTTCTACACCCACAAACAAATGGAACATCAAATTGTTTTTTATCAATATGGAAGTCATTATCTGCTGGTGTAAGAACTTCACTTTCGTCAATATAATCGACACCTAAACTTTCAAGTATTCTTGCTTCCACAAAATGTCCAATTCTTGCTTTTGCCATTACTGGAATTGTAACAGAATCCACAATGTCTTTAACAATAGCAGGATCAGCCATTCTAGCAACTCCCCCTGCAGCCCTAATATCAGCAGGGACTCTCTCTAGGGCCATAACTGCAACAGCGCCTGCTTCTTCAGCAATTTTAGCTTCTTCAGGTGTAGTAACATCCATAATTACTCCACCTTTTAGCATTTCGGCTAAACCTTTTTTTACTTTTAAAGTATTTTTTTTCTCTGACATATTATCATCCTTTCTATTATTTGCTATCAGAAAAGCCCTGAAAAAAATATCAGGGCCCAAGAGAGCAGCATACATTATATACCTTAAATCCATGATTGTTTTTGCTTAGCCAGTTGCTGAAAGAGTAACGAAAATCTTCCAGCACCCATGGAAGGCTATAAATGCCTTACAAAATTCTGTCTTACCCATTATAAAAGTATGGTAAGGCCCAGTACTAGTGAATTCACTAATATTGCTTTATTTCGGCATAGCATGACCAAATTAGCTTATTGTGTGAAGTAAAAGCTAAGCAGGCTTGAAATAAGTATTTTATGTATGTGCTTCCGCTCATTCAGACTATACTGTCGGTTCTGGGATCTAACCAGATCAACTGTTGAGGCTGTTGGACTCGTCTTCTCTAATTTAAGAAGCATTACCACCGGTCAGGAATTTCACCCTGCCCCGAAAGCAAATTTATAATTCCTTTTAATTTTAATACTTTTTCTTAATGCTGTCAAGAAAGTAAAAAATAATTATAGGAAAAAAATACTTGTATTCATTTTCTAAGTCATGTAAAATGAGATTAATATATTTTTTTTAGAAGGGAGTAGATAAAATGAGTAGAGAAATAAAATTAGAAAGTCCCGCAATTTTTATTGGAAAACAGAGTAACGAAATAATTAGTTTTGGTTCGGGGCAGCCAGACTTGCCACCACCAGAGGAAGCTATATCAGGAGTAAATATCAGGTGTGACCTCAGATATGGTTTAATTCAGGGAGTTCAGGAATTAAGAGAGGGGTTAGCAGCAGAGTACCCTTGGTCAACTGCAGAAAATTTCGTAATAACTAATGGCGCTTCGGAAGCTCTTGATTTAATATTTAGAGTTATGGAAAAAGGGAAAGTCTTAGTACCTAAACCTTATTATTATTCGTATCCACCAATCTTAGAATATGCAGGTATGGAGCCCGTCTACACAGAATTAAAAGATGGCAGAATAAATTTAGAAGATTTTAAAGAAAAAGTTAAAGATTGCAAAGCAGTCTTGATAAATTCCCCATCTAATCCTACAGGTAGAGTTGAGGATGTAGCAAGTTTAAAAGAAATAGAAAAAATAACAAGGGAACTGGGTATATATGTAGTATCAGATGAAGTTTATAAAGATATAATTTATGATAGAGAAAATTATATAATAAGTGGTGATCATGTAATAACAGTTAATTCTTTTTCAAAAACCTATGCAATGTGTGGTGTGCGTGTAGGTTATCTATGGAGTAGTGATCAGAATTTCATAGAAAAAGTAATAGCAATGAAAACTCATACTTCTATGAATACAAATTTAGTAGGCCAAGATATAGCCTTAGGAGCAATGAAAGCTCCAGAAAGCTATATTCAACAGCAATTGGGAGTTTGGAGAAAAAGAAGAGACTTAATATATCAGGGGCTATTAGATATAGGACTTGATTTATGGAAACCAGAAGGAGCTTTCTACGTATTACCAACCGTTCCTAGGGCAAAAGAATTTGTTTGGAAGCTATATACAAAATACAAGGTGATAGTCTACTTAGGTGATTGGTTTGGGGCCCCAGGTAGAATTAGGCTTAGTTATGCACTTGATGAAAAATTAATAAAGGAAGGTTTGAAAAGAATTGAAAAATGTTTAATTGAAATATAACTTACTTTTAATTTTTTTTCATAATCTTAGTATTTCATTCATATAATTCATTGATAATATTCCTTGATAATATATTGACATTCTTACTATATAATAAAGTTATTAATCAATTTATTATAGTAGACAAAGAAAGAGGGTTGCTATAGCATAAACACTCCTTTAAAATTTAGTTAAATTAACTAAAAAAATGTCTAAAAAAGTACATAAAGATATTTTAATTAATAAAAAAGTCAGAATTTTTTAAGTTTTGTTGTAAATATATATGTGTTTGTGCTATAATGTTATTATATAATTAAAACAAGTTCACAAATTGCTAATTTTCTTTTAATTTTGAAAAAACACTTGATATCTTATTTTCTTTGAGTTATAATTATTTTAGAAAGCGTTTTAGTAAAAACTTTAGCAAACCAAATCTTTGTTTTAAAGGTGGAATATTACATACATCAGATATATATAATATATCTAAAGCTTACTTATAATTATCTCTAATTTATCTACGTTATTTTCCTTTTTTAAAAATTTAATTTAGTACAGGCTTTAATTTAGTACAGGCATTAAAATAATCGATAAGCTTTAAAAAAGTCATAAAGTTTGTCGCTTCCTGTTTTTATAATTTTATAACTTTTATTAGAAAAAAGGGAGGATGACAAGTTATACTTAACAAATCTTAAAAATTTAATTTAAGAATTGTTAGGAGTATAAAATTATAAAATATCAAAAAGGGGTGTTGTAATGAAATTTTCATGTAAATTGTTTTTTGTATTGATGATGGCTTTCGTTTTAAGTGTTGCAACTATTGCAGCTGTTGGAGAACTACCTCGTGAGGAAACATTAGTTTATGGTGGTGGAGAATGGGGACCACCGAGTAGTTTCAATCCAGCTGCTGGTGGTGGATTTGCAACAGGTACAGAAGGTCTTCTTTATGAGCCACTTTTTCACTTTGATCCATTAGCTAACGAGTATACACCATGGTTAGCTGAAACTGGTGAGTGGATTTCTGATACTCAATATAAGATTGTATTAAGAGATGGAATTACATGGTCAGATGGTGTAGCTTTAACTGCCGAAGATGTTGCTTTTACTTGGGAAGTAGCACTAGAAGCTGAGTTAGCTCATATGCTAAGTTTCTGGGATTGGACAGAAGAAATAGAAGTAGTAGATGAACTTACTGCTATATTCCATTTTTCTGATAATCCTCGTTATCAAGCATGGAACCAAGCATTATATGATCAAGTTATTTTCCCTAAACATGTTTTTGGGGAAGTTGATGATTTATTAGTATGGTCTAACTATGATGACCCAGTTGGCTCTGGTCCATATTTGCTAGAAAGTGTAGAACAAGATAGATTTACATGGGTTAGAGATGATGATTGGTGGGGTAATGATGTTCATGGTCAACCTGCTCCTAAATATTTAGTTAACAGAATAGTATTCTCAAATAACGTTGTGCTTGGTTCATTAATGAAAGGTGAAATTGACTTAAGTAACTTCTTTTTACCTGGTATTCCTGGATTAAGAAATACTTTTGGAGTTGACACTTACTACAATCAAGCTCCATATCATGTTCAGTGGAATACAGCTCACGTTTTCTTAAACACTACAAGAAAACCATTTGACGATACTAACTTCAGAAGAGCAATTGCATTTGCTATGGATTCCAATACTATTGTCCGTAGAGTTTATGAAAATATGGTAACTGCATCTAATCCAACTGGTTTATTTGGACCATGGTTAGATTTCTATGATGCTGATGTAGCTGAAGAATATGGTTTCTATTATGATCTTGATAAAGCGGCAGAGTTACTTGATGAAGCTGGTTATGTTGATACAAATGGTGATGGATGGAGAAATGCTCCAGATGGTTCAGATATTGCCATAGATCTTATAGTTCCTAATGGTTGGACTGACTGGATGGAAGCTTCAAGAGCTATTACAGCTGGTTTAAGAGCAGCAGGAATTAATGCTGTATCTAACTTCCCAGATCATGGTACTTGGCAAAATCAAATGACTACTGGTAATTTTAATATGGTTATAAACAACTGGACTGATACCAGTGCATCTCCATATACTTTCTGGAGTCACATAGTCGGTGAAAATATTACAAGTACACAAATTTGGGAAAACTTTGGACGTTATGATGACCAAGAATTATTTGATGCTGTAAGTGAGTTTTCTTATTTGAGTCCAGATGATCCTGAAGCCCAAGTAGTAGCTTCATTCATTCAACAAAGAATTCTCGAAGAAATGCCAGTTATTCCTTTATGGCATAACGGTTTATGGGCAGCTAATACAACTGCTAACTGGACAAATTGGCCATCAGAAGATAATCCAACAGGAATAGCTTGTTCCTGGAGTGCTGGATGGAATCTAGGGTTTATTAGAGCATTAATTGAACTTGAGCCTGCAAATTAATATACAGGTAAAATATATATTATAACTAACAGGCCCGGTATATTCGGGCCTGTTATTTTAAAGAAAGGAGTAAAAATAAATTATGGGAAAATATTTTAGTAAAAAATTTGCTATATATTTATTAACCTTTTTTGTAGCAATCACTATTAATTGGGCTGCGCCTCGCTTTATGCCGGGGGATCCAATATCTCAGTTATTAGGAAGGTTTGCTTTAAGAGAAGGTGGTTATGAGATAATGTATTCTCGTTTTGCTCAATTATTTGGGTTTGAGCAACCTCTTATACAACAGTATTTTGGTTTTTGGAGGTCTATTTTTTCAAGAGATTTAGGGATTAGTATTATGTACTTTCCAAGACCAGTTTTTGATATTATTCGAGAAGCAATTAAATATGATATCTATATACTAGTACCTGCTATTACATTAAGCTGGGTAATAGGTAATAAATTAGGTGCTTTTTCAGGAATGAATAAAACTGCAGATAATGTATTAATGCCTGTTTTTTATTTCTTAACATCATCCCCATATTTCTGGTTTGCAGTTGTTTTATTATATTTATTTGGTACTCGATGGGGCATTTTCCCTGTAGGGGGAGGAGCTTATAGTGCAACTATGAGACCTGGTTTTCATTTGGCTTATTTTATTGATTTCTTACGATATTGGTTTTTACCTTTTTTCAGTCTCTTTTTAGTTCAACTTGGAGGTTGGGCTATAGGCATGCGTAATATGATTTTATATGAGAAAAGCTCTAACTATTCAAAATATATGAAATCTTTAGGGGCTTCTAAAAAATTAATAAGAAGTTATGGTTTTAGAAATGGTGTCTTACCACAGGTAACAGGGCTTGCCTTACAATTTGGAAATATTATGGGTGGAGCTATAATGGTACAGATGGTATTTTCTTACCCAGGTATTGGTTATCGTATGTTACAGGGAGTAATGAACCAGGATTATTTTTTAATACAAGGGACATTCTTATTTTCAATTATTTTAGTTTTAGTAGCTAATTTTATAGTAGATATAATATATATGATCATTGACCCAAGAGTTAGATTATCTTATTCAGAGGAGGTATAGATAATGGGATTAAAAAATAAACTAAAAAATAATGAGAACTTATATTACGCTCTAAGTAATAAAAAAGTATTATTTGGATTGACTTTATTTACTATCATACTATTATTGGCAATTCTTGGTCCTTATTTTACACCCTATGAATACGATGGTTATGAGTCAATGGGATATCAGCCACCATCCAGGGATAATTACTTTGGCACTACTATGTTTGGACAGGATGTATTTACTATGACAGTTTATGGATTAAGAAGGACAATACAATTAGGGTTGATAGCTGGTGCAATTGCTTTGACTTTAGGTTGTTTAATTGGTTTCTTTTCTGGCTACTATAGTGGAACAATTATAGATGAGGGGTTAATGCTAATAACAAATTTGTTTCTAACATTACCAACTATACCAGTTATTATTATTATTTCAGCATATCTACAGGCTAGGGGATTATTTGTGATTGCTTTTTTAGTAGGGATAACAAGTTGGCCCTGGGTTGCACGCGCAGTGCGCTCACAAACTTTGTCTATTAAAAATCAAGAGTTTGTTAGTTTGTCTAAAATATCTGGCCTAAATACATTAAGAATTCTTAAAGAAGATATTGCAGCAAATATGTTTTCATATGTATTCATGACTTGTATACTTTTATTTAATGGAACCATACTGGCAGCGGTTGGTCTTGAGTTTTTAGGACTTGGACCGACAACAGGTATCTCATTAGGAGCAGTTATAAATTTAGCTGTTAGTTGGAATGCTGTTGAATTAGGTTTCTGGTGGTGGGCTATTATACCAGGTCTTGTATTGACTTTAATGGTTGCATCTTTATATTTTATAAATACAGGTCTTGATCAAGTATTTAATCCACGGTTGAGGGAGATGTAAACTATGAGTGATAATGTATTAGAGATAAGTAATCTTAAAGCTTATTACAAGATATTAAAAGGTGATGTAAAGGCTGTTGATGATATAACTTTTAAAATAAAACGAGGTGAAATACTTGGTTTAGCAGGTGAGTCTGGTTGTGGAAAAAGTACACTTGCTAGTTCACTGATTTCTATGCAAGCACCTCTTAAATTTGTGGATGGAAAAATAAAACTTGTTGGAAAAGATATAATTAAAATGACTGAGCGAGAATTTCGACATATGCGATTGAAAAATATTTCAATAATTCCTCAGTATGCTTTAGACGCTTTTAGTCCAACAAAGAAAATAAAAACATTCATTGGAGACTTGGTTAGAGAACATGGAATTCTTCCTAATAGGAAATTTTTCAACAAGGTTGAAGAACGTTTTGACCTTGTTAATTTAGAACCATCAACTCTTAATCGCTTTTCCATAGAACTATCAGGTGGTATGAAACAAAGAGTAATTATGATAATTTCTTCTATTTTAGATCCTGATTTTCTAATAGCGGATGAAATTACATCTGCGCTTGATGTTAGTTCACAGAGGTTTGCGGCTAATATGTTAGCAAACCTAAGAGATGAAGGTATCATAGGCTCATCAATGTTCATTACTCATGATCTAGCTATCTTATATCAGATAGCTGATAGGATAATGATTATGTATGCTGGTCATTTTGCTGAAATTGGTCCAACTGATGAGATTGTTAGTAATCCGAGGCATCCTTATACAAAGGCTTTAATAAATTCCTTGCCTCAAGTTGGAATTCAGTACAAAGATACTCGTTTATCAGGCATAAAGGGAACGCCACCACACTTATTAAATATTGAAGATGGATGTAGATTTAGATTTAGGTGTCCTTATGCTACTGAAGTTTGTGAACAGACTCCTGAAAGAGAAAAAGTCAATGAAGGACATTATGTTTCTTGCTGGAGATGGAAGGAATTAGGAAGTGATAATAATGAATAAAGAGAAACTTAATACGCAAGTTAATAATTCAGATGATATTATATTATCAGTACAGGGTTTAACTAAGATATTCAAAAGTGGTATTGTAAATCCGGATATAACGGTAGCTGCTAAAGATGTTTCTTTTAATATGGAAAAAGGAAAAGTTCTCTCTTTGATTGGGGAAAGTGGAAGTGGAAAAACTACTGTAGGTAAATTAATATTAAAGCTAATAAAACCATCTGGAGGTAAAATCATATATAGAGGAAAAGATATTACTGAAATAAAGAAAAAGAATGAACTTAAAGATTATTATCGCAAAGTTCAGGGTATCTTCCAGGATCCATTTGCTTCATTTAATCCTCTATATAGAATAGATAGAGCTTTTGATATGATTTTCGATCGTTTTTTAACTGATGAAAAAAACAGAAGAGATAAGATTGAAAAAGTTCTATCAGAGGTAAATCTAAACCCTGATAGAACATTAGGAAAGTTTCCTCATCAACTAAGTGGTGGGCAATTACAACGCCTACTAATTGCTAGAGCTTTATTGCTGGATGTAGATGTTCTAATTGCTGATGAATTGATAAGTATGCTTGATGCATCTACCAGGATAGGTGTTCTTAATTTATTAGTTGAAGTTTGTAAGAAAAATGGTATGACAGTAATTTTTATTACCCATGATTTAAATCTAGGATATTATATAAGTGATGATACTTTAATTATGTATAAAGGACGTCTGGTAGAAAGAGGAGACACAAAGAAAATTTATGAAAACCCAATTCACCCTTATACACAAATGTTATTCAAGGCAGTACCAGAAATAGGTGATCGTTGGGATAGGGATGAAGAATTTTTGCCGGAACAAGTTGTTCATGAAGTTGGAGAATTTTACAAAAATAATTCAGGAAAAGGATTTGTTGAGGTTGAGGAGAATCATAGTGTTTTATATAGTGATGATTAATTAAAATCTTTCATAGTGCTAAAAATCACCTTGAACTGTCAAAAGTTCAAGGTGATTTTTTTATGTTAGGAAATTATCTACTTTCAATACGGCTATTAGTATAAGCATGCGAGATTAGCGTGTCATCAATAAACTCTTATTATAAAAAGAGCCTAAGCAATTTTTCTTATTAAATTAAATTGACATAGAGTTATATTCTGATATAATAATTAATGAATGAGGTCTCATTTATTAATTATTATAAAATTAGGAGTTGTTTTAAATGGCGAGGAAAAAATCACCAGAGAAAAAGGATCAAATTAGAAAGGCGGCTATTAGAGTAATTTCAAAAGTGGGTTTTTATAATTGTACAACTGATAGAATTGCACAAGAAGCAGGTGTTTCAGTAGGTACAATATATAATTACTTCAAAGATAAAGAAAATATACTGTCATATATATTTGAGGTTGAACAAAAGAAGTTACATATATATTTTAGAAAACTAAATAAAAAAAATATAGTTGTACCAGAGAAAATAAAATATTTAATAAAGGAATACTTTGATTTTATATATAAACACAGAGATCTTTTTCAAATACTAAATGATGAAATTAATAAACCAGTTAGAGGCTTGAAAGAAGAAATCTTCAATTATGGCATTTTGATACATAAATATATAAAGGAGATTTTAGTAGAGGGATGTAATAAAGGTAGTATAAGAGAAAATATTGATATAGATATGATGGCATACATGATGTTATCGTCAGCTAATTCAGTTGCACACATGGGCTTCCTCAATCCAGAGTCAATAGAAGATATTTTTGATAGAGCAGCAGAGAATGTATATAAATTTTTTCAGAATGGTATTTTTACTTAACTTATTATAATTTCCTTTGTTTTTATATTTTTTTGATAATGCTATGACATTTATTTCATATAAGCATACTTAGCTTATAGATTACTTAAATATAAGATACTTATATCATATAGCACTAAAGATTTTACCATCATTCTATTCTATAAATCGAAAAAAGGAGTTGTAAGAAATATGAAAAAATTTTTTCTATGTTTTATTTTACTTTTGTTTTTTATTACGTTCTTTAAATTAGAGTTTGTAAATGCTTATGTAAACAATCTTTATCTTGAACAGGCAATTGAAACAGCCTTGAGAAATAATCGCAGTATTCATCAAGGTCTTTACGATAGAGATAAAGCAGAAATTGATGTTGAAATGGCTAGAAAGGCTTTTTATCCAGAAATTGATATAAGTACTTCCTATACTAGATTGTTTATAGAAGATGAAGATATTTTTGATGATTATAGGGGAATAGAGATCAGTCTTTCAGATGATTTTTTGGGGGATATAGACCTTGATATAGATATTGATCTCGATTATTACTTAGATGAGATAGCTGACATGATACAGCCATCAAAAAACAATTTTCAAACCAGTATTTCTATACAACAACCTGTATATCTAGGGGGAAGGCTTAGAACAGGTTTGGAACAGGCTAATCAGGGTTTGAAAGCTAGTGAACTTCAATTGGAACAAACTAAAAATCAACTGGTACTGCAAGTAATACAGTTATATTATAATGTTTTATTAGCACAGGAAAGAGTGGAATTAGAGAAAGAATTTTTGGATCTTGTTAATCAACATAAAAAAACTGCTCAACATAGTTATGAGCATGGCCTTACATTAAAAACAGATTTACTTCAAGTAGAAATTGAACAAGGAAGAGCTGTAAATAGTTTGGATGATGCAAAAAATAAGCTTTTAATTGCTCGTAGACATTTTGTAAATATTACAGGTATAAATTTAGACGGAAGAAATTTGGAATGGCCTGAATTAAACTTTAATTTTGTAAAAGATTTAGAAAGTCAATTTAGGTTAGCTTTAGAGAATAGAATTGAATTAGAATTATTAGATATAAATAGAAAAGTTCTAGAAAACAACTTACAGATGGAAAAAAACAGTCGATTGCCCAATCTTATTTTGTCAGGAAATTATCAGTGGCAGGGTGAGGAGTTTTCTTTTGATGATGGAGTAGGAACTATCACTTTAGCCGGAAATGTCTCTTTGTTTGATAAAGGTTTTTCAAGTAGCAGACAAAAAAAAGTAGAAAAAGATATAGCTCAATTAGAACTTAATAGAAAAGATTTAGAAGATTATATTAAAATTGAGATAGAAGAATTATTACTCAAAACCAGAACTACCAGTAATAATATTAGTTTAGAAAAATTAAATGTAAATAGAGCTAAAGAAAATTTAAATATTGAAAATCGTCGTTATCAGGAAGGTATGGCTACAAATACAGAGGTCTTAAATGCTCAAACCCTTTTAAAGCAAAGCAAACTTGCCTTCTTGCAGGCTGAATTTCAGTATAATATAAATATTTTTACTCTATTAGATAAAACAGGACTGTTATTACACTACTGGCAAAACAACGAAGGGTGGAATTTTTAATGAAAAATAAATTTGTGATAATATTGTTTGCATTGATAATCTTATGTTTACCTGTTCTAGCAAATAATAGGGCAGTAGAAATTATAAATCCTGAAATTAATGATATTAATATTTATAGAGAAGTTAATGGTTCAATTGAACCTTATAAGCAAATACAACTAGCGTCTAGCGTAGGTGGTATTATTGAAGAAAGAAAGGTAAAAGCAGGTCAATATGTAAAAAAGGGCGATGTTTTACTTGTATTTGAACAGGATGATATACTTGCAAATGTAGAACAGGCTAAAGCAGGTTTAGAAATAGCTAGGGCAAACTTGGATTTAATAAAACAAGGAGCACAGGAAGAACAAATTAGGTCTGCTGAGGCAAGTGTTAGGCAGGCAAAAGCAGCAGTTAGAATAGCACAAGCAAATTATCAGCTAGTGAAAAAAGGTGTGAGTGAAGAGGACTTGGAAAGTATCCAAGCAACTTATGATCAAGCATTTGCATCATATGAAGGTGCAAAAGAAAGCTTGACTCTAATGGAAAGCAGTTTTGAAGATAGAACGATGCTAAGGCAGCAGTTGCTAAATGCAGAAACTCAATTTGCATCAGCAGAAAAACAATTAGCTACTGCTAAAGAAGGCTTAAATCAGGCTCTTAATGGACAAAAGCAGGCTGAAATTGCTTTAAATCATGCTCGAAACGAGTATCAAAGAATTGAGTCTTTATATCATGAAAATGTTACAACAAAAAATAAATTTGAAATGGTAGAGATGCAATATAAAAATGCAAAATCTGCTTTTAAAAATGCTCAATCTGCAGTTAATAGTGCAGAAATAGCTACAAAGCAAGCTAAGTTAGCTTTACAAGGTGCTGAAGATAATTATCTTTTAACTAAGAAAACATTTAATAATCCTACAGAAATGAAACAGCAGTTAGCAGCCGCTAGAACACAGGTAGAAGTATCTAAGGCAAATAAAAGGATGGCTCAAGCAAATCTTGATAAAGCCTATAAAGGTGCCAGGGAAGAAGAGAGAGAAACAGCTCTAGCTAATATTCAACAAGCTGAAGCATCCCTTGAGATGGCTAAAGCACAAAGAGATCAGGTGCTTAAAGGTGCGCAAGATGAAGAGATAAGAATTGCTAAAGCAAATCTCAGGCAAGCAGAAGCCGTTTTACAGCAAGCAGAGAAAGTATTAGCAGATACTACAGTGAAAAGTCCAGTTAATGGAATAATAGCAAGTGCCAATTTTGATAAAGGAGAAATGCTTGGTCCAGGTAATCCATTATTTACTATAGTTAATCTTGATAAAGTATATATAAGAGCAGATATAAGTCCTTCTCTTATAAGAAATATTACTTATGGTCAAGAAATTAGAGCTTCGTTAGTAGATTATCCAGGAAAGTATATTGAAGGAATAGTTGATTTTATTAGCCCAACAATAAATCCTCAAACACAGGGGTTTACAGTAAGAGTTTTAGCAGAAAATCCTGAGGGAATTGTTCGAGGAGGAATGTTTGTAGATATATATATAAATACAGATACTAGGAAAAATACATTGATTGTACCTATAGATGCAGTTCTTGACTTAGAAAACAATCCACATGTATATATAATAAAAAATAATATAGCTGAGCGAGTTTTTGTCGAAACAGGAGTTCTAAACTATAAAGAAGTTGAAATCTTAGAAGGCTTAAGTCCTGAAGATGCTGTAGTGATTAGAGGACAAAGATTTCTTAGTGATGGTGATATGGTAGAGGTGATTAGGTAAATGAAGCTATCTGAAATAGCAATTAAAAGACCTGTAACAACCATTATGATGGTATTATTGATTCTTATATTAGGTATAATTTCATTTACAAATGTAAGTCTCGACCTTTTGCCAGACATAACCTTTCCAATGGTGGCAGTAATGACAGATTATGATGGTGTAGGACCTGAAGAAATAGAGACGATGGTAACAAGACCCCTGGAAGGGGCAGTATCTACGGTTACAAATGTAAATAGTGTAAGTTCTAGTTCCCAGGCCGGAAGGTCCAGGATTATGGTTAGTTTTAACTGGGGTACGGATATGGATATTGCATCAATGAATATCAGGGAGCGTGTAGATATGGTTAAAGGGTTTCTACCAGATGATGCCGGTGAACCCTTAATAGTAACATTTGATCCATCTATGATGCCAATAATGCAAATAGGAGTAACCTCTGATCTTAATTTAGCAGATCTAAAATCTTTAATGGAGGATAATTTTATAAGCAGACTAGAGAGATTAGATGGTGTTGCCCAAGTTGACCTGATTGGTGGATTGGAAAGAGAAATAGTGATTAGCTTAGATCAGAGCAAGATGAATAATTATCAGATTGATTACTCAACTGTAGTTAACCAATTAATAATGGAAAATATAAATTTATCTGGAGGTAATCTAAGCAGGGGTAGTACAGATTACTTGATTAGAATTATGGGTAAGTTTTCTTCCGTAGATGAAATAGGAAAAGTTTTAATACCAAGTCCTGCAGGAATGATTTCTCTTGATGAAATAGCAGAGGTGACTGATACTTATAAAGAAATGACTAGCATTTCTCGTCTAAATGGCGTGAATAGTGTAGCATTATCTATACAAAAGCAAACCGACGCTAATACTGTAGCAGTTTCTAATGCAGTGACTGCTGAAATAGAAAGAATACAAAGTAATCTAGATAGAGAACTTCAAATAATTCCAATTATGGATCAAGCTGATTTTATAAGAATTTCTATAAATAGTGTTGCTCAAAGCGCAGTAATTGGAGGAATTCTAGCCATAATTATATTATTATTATTTTTAAAAAATATAAGGAGTACTATAATAATTGCCACAAGTATTCCTGTTTCTATAATTACTACATTTTTATTTATGTACTTTGGTGATCTGACTTTGAATATGATGACTTTAGGAGGATTAGCTTTAGGAATTGGTATGCTAGTTGATAACTCCATAGTTGTATTAGAAAATATATTCCGCTTTCAAAGTGAAGGCTATAATAAAATAGAAGCTGCAATAAAAGGTAGTCAAGAAGTAGGGATGGCTATTGTTGCATCAACTCTAACAACTATTGTAGTATTTTTACCTATAGTATTTATGGGTGGTATTGCAGCTGAACTTTTTCAAGAGTTAGCTTTAACTGTAACGTTTTCCTTACTATCATCATTGCTTGTATCTTTAACCCTTATTCCAGTTATGGCTTCTATAATATTAAAACTAGATAATAATCATCAGGAGAAAGTGGAAAAGGCAGTTGCTATCAAGGCAATAACATTATTTTATAGAAGAACTTTATCCTGGTGTTTGAATCGTAAATATCTAGTTTTATCACTTAGTATTTTAGTCTTAATTATAAGTATTAGCTTATTTCCTTTTATTGGAGCAGAATTTATACCTGATATGGATATGGGTCAGCTTACAATTGATATTGATTTACCTGTAGGAACAACTCTAGAAGAGGCCAATCGAATTAGCTTGGAAATAGAAGATAAAGTTAAAGAAATATCTGAAGTAGAAGGCTTTCTGACTAATGTTGGTTCTTCAGGAGATATGTTTACATCCAGCAATTCCATTACTGTGTTATTAAGAGATGAAAGAACTAGGGAGCGGAGCACAAATCAGATTGTAGAGCAATTACGTGAAGAATTAGTAGTAGCTGGAGCAGATATTTCAATTAATTTACTTGATGCTCTTGGAGCAGATGCTCTTGGTGGTGGAAGACCAGTAGGTATCACTATCCGCGGAGATGATTTGAATGTGCTGGAAGAATTATTAAATAACGTAAGAAAAGAACTTGCTGTTATTGAAGGTTTGCGAGATATTGAAGATACTTTATCTGAAGGTTATCCAGAATATCAAATACATGTTAATAGAAGTTTAGCCTCAAGATTTGCTTTGACTCCTGCACAAATAGCTAATGCTGTAAGGTCCGCCGTTAGTGGTGACATAGCCACCCGTTACGAAATTGCTGGTGAAGAGATTGATATTCGTGTAAATTTGAAAGAAGAAAACATAGCAAATATCAATCAACTTAGAGATATATTAATACCATCGCCTACAGGAGCAAAAGTACCTTTAGAAAGACTTGCTAATTTTTCTGTAGAACAAGGTCCTCAAGCTATTCTCAGGGAAAATCAAGTTCGTTATGCAGAACTTAGTGCTGGAATATATAATACTGACCTTGGTAGCATAATGCCAATAGTGCAGGAGAGAATAAATGATAATATAGATATACCTGAAGGCTATCAACTAGAATATGGTGGAGAATACAATGAAATGGAAGAGGCTTTCGAAAGCTTATTTTATGCTCTTTTACTATCCATTGTCTTAGTTTATATGGTGATGGCATCACAGTTTGAATCACTCTTAAGCCCTTTTATAGTTATGTTCACTGTACCAATGGCTGCCATTGGTGTTCTCTTTGCCTTATTTTTAACAGGATTTAACTTATCGATTGTTACGATAATAGGAATTATCATGTTAGCAGGTATAGTGGTAAACAATGCCATTGTTCTACTAGATTATATAAATACTTTACAAGAGACAGGTATGGGTTTAAAAGAAACATTAGTAGAGGCGGGAGCTGTGAGATTACGTCCAATATTAATGACTACTTTGACTACCACTCTAGCTTTATTCCCGCTAGCATTAGGTATTGGTCAGGGAACTGAAATGCAGCAACCAATGGCTGTTGTAGTAATCGGCGGATTATTAGTCTCCACATTTTTAACTCTATATTTACTACCATTACTGTATTCAATACTTCTTAATTTAAAAGATAGGATTAAAATAGCTAAAGACCTAAGTGTATAATTCCTTTTTAATCAATATATTAATTTTTAGAAAAAAAGTAATTAAAAAGGAATTAAAGATAATTTAGAGAAATATACTATTATAAGAAATAAAAAGCTTATTGTATACAATAAGCTTTTTATTTTTCATTGTTTAGGTAATTTTGTGTTTCTATAATAATATTAAGGAGGTATAAGAATGTCCATATTAATGGCTGCTTTAACCCCTCACCCCCCTATTATAATCCCAGAAATAGGAAAGGATCGAAGAAAAGAAGTAAAAAAGACCATAAATAAAATGGAGGAAATAGCAGAAGAAGTAATAAATAAAGAACCAGATCTTATAATTACAATAAGTCCACATGGACCAGTTTTCACTGATGCAATCAGTATTCTTGATCAGGAAGAAATAGAAGGTGATTTCTCAGATTTTGCTTGTCCTGAAGTCACCATGAAAATTAAGACAGATCAAAAATTCATAAAAGCCTTAAAGAACAATGCAGTGGATGAAGATATTGAAGTAATAACTTTATCTTCTGCTGATTTAGAAAAATATAATTTTCCGGCAAAATTAGATCATGGTGTAATGGTTCCTTTATATTTTTTAAAAGATGAAATAAGTAAAATTCCAGTAATACCAATAACAATGGGTTTATTAGACTATGATAGCCTTTACGATTTTGGCAAAACAATACAAGAGACAGTCGAGCAAATGAGTTTAAAGGCTGTTGTAATTGCTAGTGGAGATCTATCACATAGATTAAAGCCTGGGGCCCCAGCTGGTTATAACCCACGAGCCAAAGATTTTGATCATACATTAATAGGATTATTAAAAGATGAAAAATATTCACAGGTCTTAAATATAGATAAGGGTTTAATAGAAAAAGCAGGAGAATGTGGTTTAAGGCCTATAGTTATAATGCTTGGTACATTAAGAAAAAAGAACTTTAAAGCTGACCTTAAGTCATATGAAGATCCCTTTGGTGTCGGCTATGGGGTTATAGGATTTAATCCATTAAAATCAGGAGTTGATCAAAATTACTAATAAGATCTTTATAGAACTGGCTAAAAAAGCTATGAAAGAATATATTACTCAAGGAAAAAAAATACAAGCCCCCGATCCATTACCAGTAGAATTTGATCGAAAAGCAGGATCCTTTGTTTCTATCAAAAAAGATGGTGATCTTCGGGGTTGTATTGGTACAGTTAAAGCTACACAGGATAATTTAGCAGAAGAAATAATTGAAAATGCTATTAGTGCATCCACACAGGACCCGCGTTTTCCGTCTATTAAGGAGCGTGAATTAGCTGACCTTAAAATATCAGTGGATGTTTTAGGACAAGCCGAAGAAATAGATAATATACAAAAATTGGATCCTGAAAATTATGGTGTTATTGTGGAAAAAGGCAATCGCCGGGGTTTGTTATTGCCAAACTTAGAAGGTGTAGACACTGTAGAGGAACAGGTGGGTATAGCATTGAGGAAAGCAGGTATATACTCAATGAAAGGTGTTCAACTATATCGTTTTCAGGTAAGAAGGTATGAGTAAGTTATGAAAGAAGCCATATATTATAAAAAGAGATCAAATAAGCGAGTACATTGCTTTCTATGTCCACAAAATTGTTTGATTGCAAATGGGAAAAGAGGAATTTGTAAGGCACGCATTAATCAAGAGGGTAAACTTTATTCAGAAAACTACAGTAAAGTTAGTGCGATAGCAATTGATCCAATTGAGAAAAAACCCTTATATCACTTTTATCCAGGTACAAAAATTATATCAATAGGTAGTTTTGGCTGTAACCTTAGCTGTTCATATTGTCAGAATTGGCAAATAAGCCAGAGAAAACCTCACTTAGAAGATATATCTACAGATAAACTAATATTATTAGCTAAAGAGGGAAAAAGTAACGGTATTGCTTATACATACTCAGAACCATCTATTTGCTTTGAATATCTTGCAGAAGCTTTTCCTAAAGCCCATAGAAATAATTTAAAAAATATTATGGTTTCTAATGGATATTTAAATAAGGAAGCATTATTTGATTTAATTCCTTATTTAGATGCAGTAAATATAGATTTAAAAGCATTTAATAATGATTTCTATAATGATATATGTAATGGTAGTATAAAAGCAGTTATAAATAATATTCGGTACTTATATGAGAGTAATATTCATATAGAAATTACAACATTAATCATTCCAGATACTAATGATTCACTAGCAGAATTAGAAAAATTATTTATCTTCTTAAGTAGTTTAAGTAAAGATATTCCCCTTCATTTAAGTCGTTATTTTCCAAACTATAAGATGAAAAAAGCTGCAACAAGTATAAAAGTAATGAAAGATGCTTTTCACTTAGCTAAAAAGTATTTGAATTATGTTTATTTAGGGAATGTTGACATTGCTGATAGCCGTTCAAGTATATGTCCTCAGTGTGGAGAACTTATAATAAATAGAAAGGGATATTATATCGAAGATTATACAAACAAAGGGCAATGTAGAGCTTGCACTTACCAATTAGCAGGTAAGTTTTAACCTTACTAAAATCTTAAATATTCCCAGCCGTAGATAAGGCTAATATAAGAGGTATAATAAACAGCAACAAAGATAGAAGAAGCAATAATAGAATCATTTTTTTTATATATGATAATACTAATAATAGCTATTATAAAATTAATGAAGATTCTACTTGGAATAAAATTCAAAAGGATAATTGAGTAAAATAAAGCAGTTAAAATAAGGGATACTATGAAATTAAACAAAGTATGATTAAACAATTCTAATATTATTACATTTAAAATAAATTGCTCCGATATAGCAATGAATAAACAGGCAAAAAAAATTAGCATAAAAGGAATAATAAGACGAATTAATGCTTCCGGACTATTTATCATAAATAATCCTTTAAAATTATAATTTTGAAGATGTGTAAGTGGGATATTAATGATTATAATAAGCATAATGATAAGAAATAGACTTTTACTTATCGAGTCAATAAGCTGCGTTTTTATTTTGGAAAAATTAATGCCTAGTTGCTTGAAATCTATAGGGTATAAAGAGGTTAGATATAATATTATTAGTGAAAGAAATATAAATCGACCACTTATAATAAATAAAAAATGAAAAAATGAAGTAATAAAAGTATGATTAAAACTTATTTCTTTAAATATAAAGATAATTGCAGTCATAAAATACCATAGAAATAAAATAATCAAAATATCTTTATAATTAAGATAAGAAATAATTTTTTCAGTTTCAATGATTTTTTTACTCATAAAAAATCGCCACCATATCAATTCTTTAAACAAATTTGTTTTAATTCAAGAAACTTATTTATATTATTCTATATAAAAAGTATAATACCTTTGTATTATTTAAATTTTTTAGGAAGGTATTTGAGTATGATTAAAGAAATATATATATTGTGTTAAAATATAAATGAGAGGATGATAATATGGGGAAATTGTTTGGTACCGATGGAGTTAGAGGTGTAGCGAATGAAGAATTAACTGGAGAAATGGCCTATAAATTAGGTAGGGCTGGGGCCTATTACATAACGAAGAATTTTAAAGGCAAAAGAAAACCAGTAATGATAATAGGTAAAGATACACGGGTATCAGGAGATATGTTAGAAGCAGCACTGGCTGCAGGTATGACATCAGTTGGTGTAGATGTAATTAAATTAGGAATAATTCCAACTCCTGGTGTTTCATATCTAACAGCAACTAATGATGTTGATGGTGGTGTTATGATATCGGCTTCACATAATCCAATAGCCGATAATGGTATTAAGTTTTTTACTAGTGAAGGATATAAATTGTCTGATGAGATGGAATTAGACATTGAAGACTTAATTTTTGAAGAATATGATTCTATTCCTTCGCCAACATCTATCAATATTGGTAATATTGAAGAAACAGATGATTTACTAATAAAATACATAGATTACTTGCTAACGACAGTTGATATTGATTTTTCTGGGCTTAAGATCGTTTTAGATTGTGCAAATGGTGCAGCATATAAAGTTGCTCCAGAAGTGTTGGAACAACTCGGAGCAGAAGTAATAGTTATTAATAATCGTCCTGCAGGTGATAAAATCAATCTGGACTGTGGCTCTACACATCCAGAATATGTGCAGGAATTAGTAAGAAAAGAAAATGCTGATTTGGGAATAGCACATGATGGTGATGCTGATAGAGTAATTATGGTAGACGAAAAAGGTGAACTTGTCGATGGAGATAAAATAATGGCCATAGCAGCCATATATATGAGTGAAAATAATCTTCTAAATAAAAACACCCTTGTGACAACAGCATATAGTAATTTAGGTCTAACAGAGCTAATGAAGGATAACGGTGGAGAAGTAGTAATAAGCGCTAATGGAGACCGTTATGTGTTAAAAGAAATGTTAGAGAATGGATATAATTTAGGTGGGGAACAATCTGGTCATATAATCTTTTTAGATTACAATAAAACTGGAGATGGAGTTTTAACCGCTATTCAAACAATAGCAATAATCAAAAAGACAAAAAAAAGCTTCAGTAAATTAGCAGAAGCATTAAAAAAATGGCCACAACGATTGGCAAATATAAAAGTAAAGAAAAAAGATGGCTGGGAGAAAAACAAAAAAATACAAGATGCTATAAAAAAAGCGGAAAGTAAATTAGAAGATGGCAGAGTATTCGTTAGAGCTTCTGGAACCGAGCCGCTTATTAGAGTAATGCTAGAAGGAAAAGATAATAATTTATTAGAAAAATTGGAGAATGAACTTGTTAAGCTTATAAAAGAAGAGTTAAATTAATAAAGACTTTTTACAATAAATAATGTCCCGTTGCTCTTAGAAGGGGCATTATTTATATTATAAAAAAACACCCTGTTAAGAGCACATTATGTGTTCTCCTAACAGGGTGTTGGGTGTTCATAAGATATCTGAAGGCTTTTAGATTAAATATTTATGATACTTAAAAAGCATTTAGATATAAAATCTGTTGGCCTTTGATATTACTTAATCTAAGATATTATTTACTTCAGCAGCTGCTGCATCAAGATATTCTTTTGCAGTTGTGCTAGTAAAGTTACCATCTACATAGTCAGATAATACTTGACCGAAGTTACCTTGGATAGCACCTTCGATTGGACCCCACTCTGCAAGAGGAGGATAAGCAGTAGCATAACCTAAAGTAGTGATAAATGTTTGCCATAGTTCACTATCATAATAAGGATCATCTAAAGCTGCTTTATTAGCAGGAATCATCATAGATAGATTTTTAGTATAATCAGCTAGTACTTCATCACTAACTAAGTAAGCAACCCAAGCTTTAGCAGCTTCTAATTCTTCTGCAGGAGCGTTATTTCTAATTGCTAAATTACTACCACCAGAGAATGAAGCTCTACCAAAAGGACCTGCAGGTGGTTCTACGATATCAAAGTTCAAGTCTGGATTTTGATCCATAATATTAGCAATATTCCAAGGACCCATAAAAGCCATAGCTGCATCTTCATTAATGAAAGCAGAGTCAGCTTGAGGTTGGTTGTACTCAGCACAAGCTTCGTCAGCTAAACCATTAGCTACTAGGTTAACCCAGTAATTCATAGCTCTTTCACCAGCAGCAGAATTAAATACAGCTGCAGTATTGTCTTGATTTAACATATCTCCACCATGAGCCCAAAGAATAATAGCCCAGTTATGGATTAAGTCCCAAGCACCAGTACCAGCAGTTGCAATAGCTCTTCCTTCACCAAAAGTGTCAACTATTTCTAGTCCAACGTCTACTAGATCTAGATAAGTTTGAGGAGGCTCTACGCCAGCTTCTTCAAACATATCAACGTTGTAGAATAGAACTCTTGTCTCAGCAAACCATGGTACACCATAGTTAACACCATCAAGAGTAGTAGATTCAAGGTTAGCTTCGAAGAATGAATCGGCGCCACCAAAGTCATCCATATCTATTTCAAGTAATCCACCAGTTGATGCATATTCTGGATTCCATGTAGTTCCTAATTGGAATACATGAGCACCTTCGCCAGTAATTATAGCATTCATAATTAGTGGCCCATCTCCCCAACCTATTTCTTCAAAGTTTACTTTAATACCAGTTTCTGCTTCAAAAATCTCAGCTTGTTCGTTCATCCAGGCAGTATGAATTGCTGAAGGAGCATTATCCATAGACCAGAATGTAATTTCAACGGCACTAGCAATAGTTGTAGCTACTACAAGTGTCAAAACAACAGTTAACAAAATTAATGATTTTTTCATTTTGTAAAAACCCCCTAATTTGATATTAAAAATAAGACCAACCGACATTGCCAACATTAAATCTTGAACCTAAACTTATAGACCACCCCCTTTAATTTTTTTATAATACTTGTATATAAACAAAGTTTAACCTTTTGTTGCCCCTGAGATTAGACCTTTTACGAGATTTTTTTGAACTAAAGTAAATATTATAATAATTGGTATAGTTGCAAAAATACAAGCTGCCATCATTTCTCCCCAACGTGATGCATTTTGTGTAAGATATCTTAATAAACCAAGTGAAATGGTTCTAGTTTCTCCTCTAGTTAAAATAGTTGCAAAGAGAATTTCATTCCAGGCCATAATAAAAGAATAAATACCAATAGCTGCCATACCTGGTTTGGCTAGAGGGATTATTATTCTAAATAGAGCCATAAATCTAGTACAACCATCAATTAAGGCTTGTTCATCAATACTTCTAGGCACAGAATCCAGATAGTTTCTGAGCATTAATATTGCGAAAGGCAAAGAAAAAGAAGTATAGGTAAAAATCATACCATGATAAGTATTTGTCATCTGAATACCAAAAGTATTTCTAATCCATGTAAATAGCATAAAGTATGGTATGACAAATAGCACTCCAGGTAACATTTGTGTTGCTAGTAAAACAAGAATATATATATTTCTTCCTGGAAAATTGAATCTAGAAATGCCATAAGCGGCCAAAACTGCCAACAAAAGGCTAAATATCATGGTACCTAAACTAATAATAACACTATTCATAAAATAGTCTACAATAGGTACAGTCTGATTCATTCTAACATAATTTTCCAACGTTAAAGTTTGAGGTATCCAGGTAGGTGTCATTCCTTGAATTTCTAATGTTGTTTTAAAAGAACTGGAAACCATCCATGCGTATGGAGCTAATACAAAAAATAGTAAAAGCAAAATGAGAAAATAAAATAAGAAATTTTCTAAAGGTGTTCTCTTGTTCATTAAATTCACTCCTTTTATTCTTCCGTTTTATTGCGGAAGAAAATTAGATATATTAAAACAATCGTTAACATAATTAGCATTAGTAATACTGATAAGGCTGCGCCTTGACCATATCTATAATGCTCAAATGCTTCGCGCATAATTAAAGTATTTGGTACTTCAGCATACCTTCCAGGGTCAGCTCCAAACATTACTCTAAATTGATTATAAGCATGGAAGTTCCATAAAATATTCATAATCATTACAGTTTTAATGATAGGTTTTAAATATGGTATAGTTATATATTTAAATTGTTGCCAGGCACTAGCACCATCAATTTTTGCGGCCTCATAGATTTCACCAGGAATTGTTTGTAAACCTGCTAATAAAATTAGTGCAGTGAGAGGCCACCCTTTCCATATTGAAGCAATTATAACTGCCCACATAGTATTGCGACCTACTAGCCAAGTGATAGGTTCTCGAATGATACCGATTCGTAATAACATTTCATTGAAAATTCCTATTCTTCTTTGAAATATAAATCTCCAGAAGTTAAAAGCAACAGAGTCAGGTGTTATGTAAGGAACTAGAAACAAACCTCTGATTAAAGTTTTACATTTAAAAGGTTTGTTTAAAATTAAGGCAACTACAAGAGCTATAACAAATCCGATCGATATTGTCATCACACCAAAAAAGAAAATATTATATAAACTTTGTAAATATCTCTGTCCAATTGTTGTTACAGGATTAAGAGCATTTATAAAGTTTTGAATTCCAACAAATGGCGCACTTGTCCAATCTCTGATAGTTCGTATGGTTAAATCTCTAAAACTAATTAAAATACCCCAGCCCATTGGCATAATATGTACAAATAACATGCCTAATACTGCTGGTAGGATAAATAAATATCCTAAAGCTTTTGATTTTTTCATTGAATTCACCTCTTGAAATTAATGTTTAATACTAATCAAAATATTCATACACTTGAATTTAATTATTAAATAATTACTATAATAATATCACCTCACTCAATTATTAAAATTATAAGTGCTTGTTTAATTTAATTCTATTAATATAATAAATAAATTATTATAAAAAAATAGCTAAATAAATATATTTTTTGAAAATGTAATTAGGAATAAAAATATGTAATTAAGAATATATGCATAGCTTTAATTCTAAATCGGTTTAGGGAGTGCCAAGAAATACATGCAAAAGCAATAAAAATCAAATTTGGTCCTTATTTCTAATTTAATATATTCAAGCTTTTTATAAAAATTCCTGCTTATTTTTAGAAAAAAATTTCTTAATATATATATTAAACAGAAAAATTAATAATAAATGCTAATTCGATTTGGATAATTTATCGTTAGATTGTAATTATATACACATTCTTAATAATAATATTCTACATAAGTCAGTAATATCCTCCTTTTTTTGTTAATTTTTTTAATATTTTTCTCACATGGGTTTAGATAGAGGTATTACTACTAAGGTAGATTTATGGAAAAATTGTGTTCGCTTCTTAGTTTAAATTAAATTTAAATTAAAGTAGAGACAAATCATTAACAAAAAAATATATATGTGCTATAATATATTAGTATGCTTTTGAATGAGAAGCTTTTGTTTAACTTTTCACTTATTAAAGATGGAGGTGATGTAAATACTAAAAAAAAGAAAAAAGCGCCAGTACTTAGATGGTTCGGAAATTGCATCTAAGTTGACGAGGGGGAGGTTTATCGAAAATTCGGCGGATGCCTCCAGGCTTTCTCTAACAAGCCTTTAATGTATTCTATAAACCCATAGGTGACTATTGGAACAAAAGGAATACTAGTTAGAGCTAAAATTTAATATAGACGGAGGTAATTAAAAATGTGCGGAATTGTTGGATATATTGGAGAACGGGAAGTTGCCCCAACATTATTGGGCGGTTTAAAAAGACTGGAATATCGGGGTTATGATTCTGCAGGGATAGCAGTAAATAGTGATGGAGATATTTCTATCTTGAAAAAACAGGGAAAGCTCAAAGAACTGGAAGAATTACTTGAAAATGAGCCTCCGAAAGGTAATTATGGTATAGGCCATACCCGCTGGGCTACACATGGTCGTCCCTCTAATGAAAACTCTCATCCCCATGCAGATTGTAGTGGAGAATTTGTAATAGTGCATAATGGTATTATAGAAAATTACCAGCAACTCAAAGATAGCTTGATAAAAAAAGGTCATAAATTCAAGTCAGAAACAGATACAGAAGTTATTGCGCATTTATTTGAGGATCTTTATGATGGTGATATGAAGAATACGATTGTGAAACTTATTAAAAATTTAGAAGGGTCTTATGCTATATCTTTAATTACGAAAAATGATCCTGACAAAATTTATGCTATCCGTCAGGATAGTCCTCTAATAATTGGCTTAGGTGATAAAGAAAATTTTATCGCTTCAGATATTCCTGCCTTCTTAAAGTATACAAATAGTTTCTATATTCTAGATGACGGAGAGATTGCAGAAATTACCCGGGATACTGTTTCTGTATATGACATTGACGGTGTAGCTATTGATAAAGAAATCTTCGAGGTTAATTGGGATGCAGAAATGGCTGAAAAAAATGCTTATCAGCATTATATGTTGAAAGAGATTCACGAGCAGTCAGATGCATTAAGACGGGTATTAAGTAATCGAATTACTAGAGACGAGATTAATCTATCAGAATTAAAATTTTCTTCTTCCGATATAAGGAAATTTAAGAAGATAGAAGTTATAGCTTGTGGAACAGCATCATATGCTGGTATGGTGGGTAAGTATGTGATCGAAAAATTAAGTAGGATACCTGTTAATCTTGATGTTGCATCAGAATTTAGATATCGTGATCCTTTGATAGATGAAGAAACTCTAGTAATTGTAGTAAGTCAATCTGGTGAAACAGCAGATACACTTGCTGGCTTGCGTCTTGCTCAAAAGAGAGGAGCTAAGGTTCTTGCTATTACAAATGTAGTAGGAAGTACTATAGCCAGGGAAGCAGATGAAGTTTTATATTTAAAAGCTGGACCGGAAATAGCTGTTGCTTCTACCAAAGCGTATATTACTATGCTTGCAGCATTTTATATACTTGCCTTATATTTTGCAAACGCAATGGGAAGCATAACGCAGAAAAAATTAAGAGAATATATTTCCGAGCTTATTAAAGTTCCCGAATTAGCAGCCGAAACTATAGAAAGTTGTGATGAGTTAATAAGGGGTAGGGCTCAAGTTTATCATTTACAGAACGATGCTTTTTTTATCGGTAGAAATACTGACTATGCCCTGGCTCTTGAGGGTGCTCTGAAACTAAAAGAAATTTCATATATTCACGCAGAAGCCTATCCTGCAGGTGAATTAAAACATGGGCCATTGGCATTGATTGAAGATGGTATTCCTGTTGTAGCAATTGCTACTAGAATGTCTCTATATGATAAGACATTAAGTAATATCAAAGAGGTAAAAGCAAGAGGAGCAGATGTAACAGCAATAGCTTTTACTGGAGAAAAGGAAATAGAAAAATCAGTAGATCATGTAATATATATTCCTAAGATAAATGAACTATTTAGTTCTATTTTGGCAATAATTCCATTACAATTATTAGCATATTATACTGCTTTGGAAAGAGGATATGATGTAGATCAACCTCGTAATCTTGCTAAGAGTGTTACAGTGGAGTAGCCATTGTCTGCTAGATAATATTAGTTATGAATTAAAGCGTTTTGGCTCTTTGATGAGCTAAAACGCTTTTTAATACCAAAGAAATTAAGTGCTTTCGAATTTGCTGATATTTAATGCTTATTAGAATCTGGATTAAGCCAATGCAGCATTTATTAAGACCATATTCGATAATGCTTATCCTTGTAAATTAGCTTAGGAATAGCATCTAGTGTAAACAAACGTTTACACTTAACTTTAAAAATGATAGAATTGAACTGGTGATATAAATGGAAAAGTTGAAAGAGAAAGAAGAAATAAAAATATCAGTTCGAGAAATAGTCGAATTTCTCTTGCGTTCAGGTGATTTGAAAAGCAGTGGATTTCAAGGTAGTTCCAGAGCATTAGAAGGGACTAAAGCACATCAGAAATTACAGCAAAGCAGAGATGAAGAAAATTACACTGCTGAAATTTCTCTTTCTTATACATATGAATACAAAAATTACATAATAACAATTAGTGGCCGTGCTGATGGTCTTATTAAAGATAATAGTAATTTAATTATTGAAGAGATAAAGTCAACTCATCTACCATTAGAGGCAATTAATGAAAATTATAATCAAATTCATTGGGGACAGCTTACTTTGTATGCTTTTTTTTATATAAAAGAATATGATTTAAAAGAAATAACTACTCAACTGACATATTATCAATTGGAAACAGAAAAGATAAAAGAATTTCAGCGTAAATATAGTCTAGAAGAGTTAGAGGCTTTTTTTAAAGAGCTTTTGGATAAGTATATCTATTGGCTGGATTATAAAAGTAGATGGAAAGAAAAACGGAATAAAAGTTTAGCAAAGTTAGAATTCCCATTTGCATCTTATCGTAAAGGACAACGAAAATTAGCGGTAGCAGTTTATAAAACAATCGTTGACAATAAAAAAATATACGTAGAAGCAGCCACCGGTATTGGTAAAACTATTTCCACTATCTTTCCTGCTATTAAAGCTTTAGGTGAGGATTTATTAGAGAAAATTTTTTATCTTAGTGCAAAAACTGTAACAAAACAAGTGGCAGAAGACACAATAAGAGGTTTGATAAACAAAGGTCTTGAAATAAAAGTTCTTACCTTAACAGCAAAAGAAAAAATATGTTTTCTGGATGAATGCATCTGTGATCCGGATTTTTGTCTTTATGCAAAAGGTCATTATGATCGCCTTAATTTTGGTATAGAAGAAATTTTCGAGAAAGAAAATATTATTTCTAGAGAGATAATATCAGAATATGCACAAAAACATCAACTTTGCCCCTTTGAGTTTTCATTAGATATAGCAAATCATGTAGATTTTATAATCTGTGACTATAATTATGTTTTTGACCCAAGAGTGTCTCTGAAACGTTTTTTTGCCGAAGAAGCTAGAGACTATTTATTTCTAATAGATGAGGCTCATAATTTAGTAGGTAGAGCTAGAGAAATGTATTCTGCTGATATATATTTAAGTCAATTTATCGAATTAAGATCTAGCATCTTAAAAGAAAAAAGTAATAAGTTAAATAAAAGCATAATTACTTATTTAGATAGAATAGTTTCTTTTTTGACCGGATATGCTTTGAAAATTAAAGACAAACATAATAATGAAAGATACATTATAGAAGAAGAAGTAGCTCTTGAGTTTTATCCTATCTTGTATGGATTTATTAATATGGTAGAAGAATGGCTTATAGAAAACGGAGATAAAAACAAGCACAGTAAAAAAGAAGACCTTTATCAATTATTATTAGAAACTTATTTTAAAGTTTTAGCCTTTCTTAAAATCATGGATATATATGAGGAAAATTTCATTAGCTATTACATAGAGGAAGATAGTATAATTGAAGATAGCTATAAAAAAGGAAAAGAAAAGAATCTTTTTACAAACATAAGTGATGCTGAAGATCAATATATAAGTAATGATCTAAAGTTGAAGTTATTTTGTATTGATCCAGCAAGAAACTTAAAAGAAGTTTTCAAAAAATCTAAGGCAGCAGTTTTTTTCTCTGCTACACTAACACCATTAGATTACTATCAAGAAGTACTGGCTGCTGATGATGATTATTACTTACAATTGCTATCACCCTTTGATAGCAAGAATTTGTGTTTGCTGGTGGCCGATAACATATCTACTAAATTCAATAAGCGGAAAGAAGGTTATAATCTTATAGTAGAATATCTATATACTATTGTAAGTAGTAAAAAGGGTAACTATTTAGTATTTTTTCCATCTTATGCATATATGAAAGCTGTATATGAACTTTTTAATGAAAAATATCCTGAAGTAAATACTCTTTTGCAATATCGGGGTATGACAGAGAAAGAACGTTTAGATTACTTACAGAGTTTTGATGGAAATTCAAATAACTACCTTGCTTTTGCTGTTACAGGTGGAATATTCTCAGAAGGAATAGATTTAAAAGGGGATAAATTAATAGGAACTATAGTTGTAGGCGTTGCACATCCTCAAATAACTTTAGAAAGAGATTTAATTAAAGATTATTTTCAAAAAAAAGTAAGCAAGGGATATGATTTTGCCTACCTTTACCCAGGTGTAAACAAAATTCTTCAGGCAGCTGGTAGAACTATTAGAAGTTCAACAGACGAGGGAGTGATTTTTTTAATAGGTGAGAGATATGAAAACTATCAATACAGTAGTCTTTTACCTGCCTACTGGCATCAAATTAAGAAGAAAGTTTATTCAAGCAAAAACCTTTCCATTTTATTAAAGGAGTTTTGGAGACAGCATTTATAATTTCATTTGCCCTGGGTATTATATTAAGTATAAAAAAGAACTTTATATATTTGAAAATATAAGATAAAATAGGGAGGTAATATGAAAAATGGTCGATAGAGTTGAGGACTGGGATAGATGGAAGCAGACTATCGGACAGGCTGTTGATATTGGACAAAGCATAGGTATGCATTTTCATTTCTTATAAATTTCCTGTATAATGTAATATAAAGATATTATATTAGCTAATTTCAAGGAGCGAGAGTATCATGATAACAACTGTAACATTAAATCCTGCATTAGATAAAATTATAAAACTGCCTATATTAGATATAGGTCAATTAAATCGTGCTGATAAAGCAATTGAAAGAGCAGGAGGTAAAGGAATTAATGTTGCCAGAATAGTACATAAGCTTGGTAGAGAAGTTCAGGCGATTAGTTTATTAGGAGGGTACACAGGCAAGCATTTGGAAAATATATTAAGGGAAGAAAAAATACCTATTAATATATCCTGGATTAATGAAAAAACACGTGAAAACATAAAAATAGTAGAAGAGGATGGGCGAGAAACAGAAATTAATCAGAAAGGTAGTATTAGTATTGAAGATTATTCAAATTTCCTGAAGATATTTAAGAAAGAGCTTAAGAGATCAAAAATTTTGGTCCTTGCAGGTAGTTTGCCTCAGGGTTTATCCCCTGATGCATATTCACAATTGATATCCCTGGCCAAAAAAGAAAATGTAAAAACTATATTAGATACATCAGGTCAGGCTTTAGAGTTAGGGATTAAAAGTCAGCCTTATTTGATAAAACCCAATATTGAAGAGCTTAGAGTCTTAATGAACAAAGAATTGAAGCAAATTAGTGATATAATTATAGCAGCTAATGACTTAATAGATCAGGGGATTAATACGGTAGTTATATCCTTAGGTGAAAAAGGAGCTCTTTATATACAAAAAGATGAGTATTATCATACACTTCCTCCAAAACTAGAAATATTTGAGAGTACAGTTGGCGCGGGAGATTCTATGGTTGGAGCTCTTTCTATAGCTATTAATGAAGAATTTTCTTTTCAGGAAATGAGTAAATTTGCTACAAATGTAGCCAGTCTTTTTATTAGTGGAAAAACCATAAATCAAAATAACTTAAATAAGATGAAAGATAATATAAAACTGATTGATGGGGTGGAGCTAGATGAAATCGTTTAAAGGGATACCTGCATCTAAGGGTATCGTAATAGGTACGGCATTTAAATATTCAAAGAAAAAAACTATAATTGAAAGTTATCAAATAGACGAAAGTCAGATATCTGATGAGATAAATAAGTTTAGTGAAGCTAAAATAAAGGCAAACAAGTACTTAAGAAAAATAAAAGAAAAAGCAGTTGAAGACATAGGTTTGATGGAATCACAAATATTTGACGCTCATCTTTATATGTTAAATGATCCTGTTCTAGATGAAACTATTAAAGATATAATAAAAGAAGATAAAATAAATGTAGAATCAGCTATTGAAAAAGCTATGGAAGATATTGCAGATAAGTTTAGAAAACTAGACAGTGATTATTTTAAAGAAAGATTGAAAGATATTCAAGATGTTGCTGAACACCTTTTGAGAGCACTTGAAGGTAAAATAAATTCGCTGGAAAGTTTACCAGAAAATGCAGTAGTATTTGCAGAAGACCTGAGTCCTTCTGAAACAACTCTAATGGATAAAGAAGAACTAAGTGCTTTTGTTTTGACAAAAGGGGGTTTAACTGCACATACTACTATTATAGCGAAGAGTTTGATGATACCAGCAGTAATAAATGTAGAAGAAAATATATTGGATATTATAAGACATAATGATACTGTTATTGTAGATGGTAATGCAGGGGTTGTATTAATAAATCCAGATATTAATATATTGGAACGCTATAAAAGCAAAATCGCTGTATATAATAAACAAGAAGAAAAACTCCTTGATCTTAGAGAAAAAGAAGCTATTACACGAGATGGTTTTAAAATAGATATAGCTGCAAACATAAACACCTTAAATGAAATAGCATCAGTTCAAAAAGTAAATGGAGATGGAATTGGTCTTTTAAGAACAGAATTTCTCTACATGAAAGAAAAACATCTTTTCGATGAAGAAAGACAGTTTAAAATATATAAACATGTAGCTGAAAAAATGTCAAATAGGATTGTGGTTATCAGGACATTAGATATTGGTGGTGATAAGGATCTTGCATATTTTAATGCACCGGAAGAAGTCAATCCATTTTTAGGCTGGCGAGGAATAAGAATATCCTTAGATAAGCAAGAGATTTTTAAAATACAATTAAAGGCTTTACTAAGAGCAAGTATCTATGGTAATATAAAAATACTCCTTCCATTTATTTCTTCAATTGAAGAACTAAGAGAAGCTAAGGCTTTATTAATAGATCTGAAAAATCAATTAGAAGAAGAAAATATAGAATATAATCGTGATATAGAAATTGGTATGATGATAGAGGTACCATCTACAGCTGTTTTAGCAGATCTTTTTGCTAGGGAAGTAGATTTCTTTAGTATTGGAACAAATGATTTAATACAATATACTCTGGCTGTAGATCGAACAAATAGCAAAATTAATAAACTATACTCAGCCTATCATCCAGCTGTTTTACGAATGATTAAACAGGTTGTAAAGGCAGCACATGATAATGGTATATGGGTTAGTGTCTGTGGAGAGACGGCAGCTAACAAGCTTTTGTTACCTCTTTTTGTAGCAATGGGTATTACAGAGCTAAGTATGAGTAGTGGATATATCCTTGAAATAAAAGATAAGGTTCGAAAGTTAGATAGAACAGCATTAGATTACCATTTAAAGAAAGTTTTAAGTATGGGACTTTCTTCTGAGATAGAAGAATATTTAAACAGTAAATTTGGAGATATTTAAGATTTAATGTTTAAGTTAAAATTAGATATGTTTTAAAACAATTATTAATATAAGGAGGGGTTTACTTTGCAAAACAGATATAATGCTCTTGAAGTAATTGAAATGGCTAAAGATATTGAAAAAAGGGGTTATGAATTTTATACAAATCAAGCTAAAATAAGTAAAAATAAAGACTTGAAGGAATTGTTTTTAAAATTAGCGAAAGATGAAAAAGATCATTATCAGCGCTTTATAGAAATAAGTAATATAATATCTGAACAAACAAAGAAGGAAGCAGAGTATGTATATGATCCTGAAGTTAGTGCATATTTGCAATCAATAGTAGAGTTTTCCGTTTTTCCCGCTGATGAAACAGTAAAAATAGAGGATATTAAAGAGGCTTTACAATTAGCTATTTATGCAGAAAAAGATTCTATACTCTTTTATCAAGAAATGCTTGCTCATAACGATGGGCAGACTTCACTTATTATAGAAAAGCTTATAAAAGAAGAAAAACAGCATCTTTTAGAACTAGTCAATTATCATGTATAATTAATTAAAAAAATTATAAAATATTCAATTTAATGAATAAAATCATAAAATTATTTATATATATGCATAAAATTTGTATATTTATTTGCCAAAAGGTGATATCTATGATAAAATATAAATCAAAGAAACATTATACCTATATAGTAGAATGTGCAGACGGTACTTATTATACTGGTTATACGACTGACGTAGAAAGAAGGGTAAAGGAGCATAATCAGGGAAAAGGTGCTAAATATACTAAGGCTAGAAAGCCAGTTGCCTTGCTACATTATGAAGAATTTAAAACTAGAAGTGAGGCTATGAAAAGAGAGTATGAAATAAAGAATTTGAGCAGGCAAGAGAAAGAAGCAATAATTGAATAATAGCTATAATTTAGCTATCAGAATATTTATTCTGATGGCTAAAAAAATGATATGATTTAAATATAAGTTTTAATTTTTATAAGTTAACTACATTTAGGAGGGATTTTATTAATGCCAAAAAGAGAAGATATAAGTAAAGTATTAATTATTGGTTCAGGTCCTATAGTGATTGGACAGGCTTGTGAGTTTGATTATTCAGGTACTCAGGCTTGTAAGGCTTTAACAGAAGAAGGATATGAAATTGTTCTGGTAAATTCAAATCCAGCTACAATTATGACTGACCCTGAAATGGCTGATAGAACATATATTGAGCCATTAACTGTGGAATCAGTCGAAAAGATAATTGAAATTGAAAAACCAGATGCTTTATTACCTAACCTTGGAGGACAGACTGCTTTAAACCTTGCTTCTGAATTAGACAAAGAAGGAATTTTAGAAAAACACAATGTGGAGATAATAGGTATTCAACCTGATGCAATTGAGCGTGGAGAGGATCGTATTATTTTCAAGGAAGAAATGAAAAAGCTTGGGGTTCCCATGGCTAAAAGTTCTCCTGCATACTCAATAGAAGAAGCTGAAGAAATAGCTAAAGAATTTACATATCCTGTTGTAATTCGCCCTGCTTACACCATGGGTGGTACTGGTGGAGGTATTGTCTATAATGTAGAGGAGCTTAGAGAAGTTGTTGAGCGGGGTATAGCTGCCAGCATGATTAGTCAGGTATTAGTAGAAGAAGCGGTAATAGGCTGGCAGGAATTAGAACTGGAACTAGTTAGAGATCATACAGGTAAAAAGATATCTATTTGCTTTATAGAAAATGTAGATCCAATGGGTGTACATACTGGAGATAGTTTCTGTGTAGCACCAATGTTGACTGTAGCTCAAAAGGTACAAGATCGTATTGAGGAATATAGCTACAAAATTGCCGATGCTATTGGAGTTATTGGTGGGGCCAACTTCCAGTTTGCTTATAACCCAGAAGATGATCGTTTAGTAGTAATTGAAATGAATCCACGTACATCCAGATCCTCAGCCCTTGCTTCTAAAGCAACAGGCTTTCCAATAGCTAGAATTTCTACTATATTAGCTGTTGGGTATAGATTGGATGAATTACCATATTGGAAAGAAGGCACATTAGACAAATACAGGCCATCCGGAGACTATGTAGTAGTAAAATATGCACGCTGGGCTTTTGAAAAGTTCCCAGAAGTTGAAGATAAGTTAGGCACACAGATGATGGCTGTAGGTGAGGCCATGAGTATTGGTAAGAATTTTGTGGAAGCCTTCCAAAAAGCAATCCGTTCTCTGGAAATAGGGCGTTATGGTTTAGGTAATATCAATAAATTTAAAAATTTAAAGAAAGAAGAAATACTACAGGCTATAGGCACACCATCAAGTGAAAGGATATTCTTGATTTATCAAGCTATGCAAGCAGGCATTAATATTAAAGAAATTCAGGATATAACATATATTGATGAATGGTTCTTAAGTGAAATGAAAAGACTAGTTGATTTTGAAGAAAAAATCAAAGGATATAAAGGACAGGAATTACCTGAGGCAATTTTAGTAGAAGCAAAAGAATTAGGATTTTCAGATAAATATCTTGCTAAAATACTTGATACTGATGAGAAAAAACTCCGTGAACAACGCTATCAGTATGACAAAAAGAGTGATTATGATATAGTACCGGTTAGTGGAGCAGATGGAGAGTATTATTACTCAACCTATAATAAGAGTGATAGTAAAGTAGAAACTTCTGACAGGAAGAAGATTATGATTTTAGGGGGAGGACCTAATAGGATTGGACAGGGTATTGAGTTTGATTATGCCTGTGTACATGCTGCTTTTACTCTTGATAAAATGGACTATGACTCTGTGATGGTTAACTGTAATCCAGAAACTGTTTCTACTGACTATGATACTTCAAATAAACTATACTTTGAGCCATTAACAGTAGAAGATGTATTACGAATATATGAAAAAGAAAAGCCGGAAGGAATGATAGTACAATTTGGTGGTCAAACACCACTAAATATAGCTGAAGAGTTGGAAAAGGCCGGTGTGAAAATTCTTGGTACATCACCAGCCAGCATTGATTTTGCTGAAGACAGAGAGCAATTCCGCGAATTGATGGTTAAACTAGATATCCCTCAGCCAGAAAGTGATATTGCTCGCTCTATAGATGAAGCCAGAAAGATAGCCAGGAGAATTGGATATCCACTAATGGTAAGACCGTCATATGTGCTAGGTGGAAGAGGAATGGAAATAGTCTATGATGAAGCTAGTCTTGATAGATATGTGCAAACTGCAGTAGATGAGGTTTCACCTGACCATCCAATTTTAATTGATAAATTCTTAGAAAATGCAATTGAAGCTGAAGTAGATGCCCTGACAGATGGAAAAGATACCTTTGTAGCTGCGATAATGGAGCATATTGAGGAAGCAGGTATTCACTCAGGAGATAGTGCCTGTTCAATACCAGCCATTAATATTACAGATGAACAGATAGCTACCATAGAAGATTATTCAGAAAAGATAGCTAAAGAGCTAGAAGTTGTAGGTTTAATGAATATTCAATATGCTATAGCAGATGGTAAAGTATATATAATTGAAGCAAATCCACGGGCTTCCAGAACTGTACCTTTAGTAAGTAAAGTTACAGGAATCAATATGGCTCAAATAGCAACAAGGCTTATGCTAGGAGAATCCTTAGTAGATATGAACTTAAAAACACGGGAAATACCTTATTTTGGTATAAAAGAAGCTGTATTCCCTTTCAATATGTTCAAAAATGTTGATCCTGTATTAGGACCAGAAATGAAAGCTACCGGTGAAGTAATGGGAATTGCTGATTCCTATTCCATGGCATTTTATAAAGCACAGGAAGCTTCAGGTGTTAGATTACCACTTGAAGGTAAAGTTTTAATAACAGTAAATGAAAAAGATAAGCCATTGATTCTTGAATCAGCCAAAAAGTTAGTAGAGATGGGTTTTGAAATACTGGCAACTGGAGGAACACATAATTATCTTGAAGAACAGGGTATAAAAAGTACCCCGATTAACAAGATCAACCAGGGCAGACCCAATATAGTAGATGCTATTAAAAATGGAGATATACAATTAATTATCAATACTCCAATTGGTAAACAGGGTAAAGATGATGATAGCTATATTCGTTCTGGTGCTATCCAGTACAAGATACCGTATATTACAACAACAACTGCTACTAAAGCCAGTGTTAATGGTATAGCAGCAGCTCGCAAAGAAGATTATTCAGTAAAAGCCATTCAGGATTTCCATCAGATGCTGGAGAAATAGAGAAATTTAAATATATTATAAACTATATAGAGTAAAAAATATAGCATAACAAATAGGCTACCTTTAAAGGTAGCCTATTTCTATATAAACATTAATACTTGCTTTCATAATAAAGCTTTGTCAGCCATTCTTTGATAAGTAATAGTAAAACAAAAGCAAATAAAGTATATAATACAGTTTTATTAATAGCTAAAGAGATTACCAGAGCAAACGCCAGTATGTAGTGGATTATCTCAAGAGTTAGTGTATTACTTTTTTCTTTAATCATTTTACTACGTTCATCATTTTCTTCAATGTATATTTCTTTTAGTTTTTTATCATTCTTTAAAGCTTCTTTGTATTTAAATATAAGCAATTTTGTTTTCTAAGATAAATTAATTACTTGGAAGATAAATTGTTAATTTATTAAGAAACTTATCAAAAAAAGAATTATTTCCCCGGAAATAATTCTCCAGAAAGTCAGATTGAAGAAAACCATATAAAGCTTACTTAAAATTTTGTAAAGAATTTTTGACATATTTACATATTATCTAATATATTTTAAATAGAGAGGTGCTTCTTTGGAAGAAAATTATGTTTTAGAGAATCGCTTGAAAGTGGCTAGGGCGGAAAAGAATTTATGATTCTCTAATATTAGCATTTGAAACATAGCCATTATCCTAGCTTCATTTGACAAAATAAAATGAATAGCATATAATTAGTTATAGTAATCATTACTGATAGAGTAGATGATACATAAACTAAGATTGGAGTGATAGTTATGTTAAAAAAGTTTGATAAAGTAGCTGATTTTATTGCTAAGAATGATAAAGGAGAAGAAGTTAATAGTAAGCAGTATCTAGGTAATTATACAGTATTATATTTCTATCCTAAAGCATTTACCCCAGGATGTACAAAAGAATGTAATGCTTTTTCTGAAAATATTGATGAATTCCTTTCTTTCAAGATGGATGATTTAAAAGGTAATTTAAGTGATTCAGAACAGGATCTGAGTAATATTAAAATTCCAGCAATAAATGTAGTTGGCGTTTCTCCTGACAAAGTAGAGAACTTAGCTGATTTTAAAGAGAAATATCAACTAAAAATCGAACTATTATCTGATCCAGATAAGAAAATTGCAAAAAGCTTTGAAGCGCTGAAAGAAAATGCTAGTTCAATATTACGTTCTACTTTTATTCTTGATCCATGGGGTAGAGTTAAAAAGGCTTGGTATGGTGTTAAAGTTAAAGGACATGTAGAAGAAGTACTTGAAGGACTAAGAGAGGTAGTATCAGAAGATTTACGTATAAATCCTGAGATTAAATTTCGTAGAGCCAGTAGAGCTTATAGTGAAGAGAAAGTGGCACCAGAAATTTTGGAGCAAGTTATCAAGGCAGCTCATTTAGCTCCGTCTTGCTTCAATAAACAGCCTTGGCGCTTTTCAATAATAGATGACAGAGACTTGTTAGAAAGATTATATGAGCAGATACCTTCAGGTAACTATTGGATGGAAAAAACACCGGCAATCATTGCAGTACATTCACGATCTGATTTTGATTGTCAGTTAAATGACAATAGAGATTATTATCTCTTTGATACTGGTATTGCTGTTGGCAATTTATTGACTCAGGCAACACAAATGGGTTTACTAGCTCATCCTATAGCAGGGTTTAATCCTGTTGGTTTTAAAGAAACTTTAAATATACCCGAAGAAAATGTTCTGATAACAGTAATTGGAATTGGCTACCCAGGAGAAGGTCAATATTTAAGTGATGATCATCTAAAAATTGAAGAAAGTTCACGAGATAGGAATGATCTAAGCGAAGTTCTTAATTGGAATACTTACGATGTTTAGTTTTAATTAAATAATTGCAAGTATATTTTGCAAATATATTCATCAATAAATTTCAAAAAAATAGATACCCCATTTTGCTGGGGTATCTATTTATCTATAATTTTAGAACAACTTTAAATTATGAGTTAAGAAAAAGGGCATATAATAAATTAAAAACTAAAAAGTATAATAATTAAAATTATCCAGATTAGCCAATCATAACCTCCGTGATGATAACTACCCATTTATAATAGCCTCCTTTCATCTTCTATACTTTATTATATTAATTAAGTTTTTTATTGTGAAAGAATATTATAATTAAGGTTATTTTTTTCTTCGTCTTCTCACAGGTCTAAGTCCTGGGATGGGTCCAAGGTGTTTACGTCTTACTCTTCGGCGCCTGCGTATTGGTTTACGTCTATTAATTCCCAATTAGCCAACCACCTTTCTATTCATATATATAAACTTACTATAAAATATGCTATGTTTTGTCATAATGTGATTAATAACGACATTATATTTTTAATACACCGCATGGAAGGCGGTGAATACTTATACTTATTTATAAAAAAAGAAGTCTAAACTAAGTGAATGTTTAGACCATAGAAGTTTATAAAAACATTAAGCCATCATACAAATTATTTAGCCAAGAGGGGGTCTATCCCAGGGATCTCTGTATCTAGGATCTCTTTCAGGGGGTCTATGTCTCGGGTTATCCCAACGGTCATCCCACCATCTGTCATCCCAATCATTATCCCAACGGTCATCCCACCATCTATCTTCCCAACGATCATCCCAACGATCATCCCAACGATCATCCCATCTTCTTCTAGGATGCCTTGGCCTTCTGCGGGGAGGTCTATAAGGATTGTCTTGATAATCTCCCAAATTATTTACCACCTTTCTAATTTATATATTAGACTCATTATAATTTATGATAAATTATTATTTATTGTGACAATAATCAAGAAACTTCACTAAAGGTATTAAAGGTGAAATTGCACATTTTACTAATAAGACTTTATTTTGCATTATGAAAAGGAATAAAGTATAATTAAAGTTAAAAGAATAGAAAAGAAAGGAATTTCAATAATGATAAAAGGACTTGGTGTTGATTTAGTAAAGATAAAAAGAATAGAAGAAGTGCATCAAAGAAAAGGAGATGTTTTTTTGGAAAAGATATTTACTCCTATAGAAATAAAATATTGTAAGTCTAAGTCAAGACCATATCAACACTATGCAGCTCGTTTTGCAATTAAAGAAGCAGTAATAAAAATGCTAGGCAAATCTGAAGGATTTACATGGCAAGATATAGAAGTAGAAAATAAGGATAATGGCAAACCAAAATTAAATTTAAGAGCTAATGCTAAAAAGCTTGCAGAAGAATTAGGAATAGAAAGAATACATATTAGTATATCCCATGAGAAAGAACTAGCTATAGCTCAGGTAATAGGAGAAGGTGGTGCATAAAATGATTATTTTAAAACCAGATGAGATGAGAAAAGTGGATCAAGCTGTTATTGATGATGGATATCCAGACATGCTTTTAATGGAAGCAGCCGGGAGAGCGATTGCTGAAAAGCTTAGGTTTCTCAATGATGATTGTAGTCATGGTGATTGTAACTGTTCTTGTTCTAAATCAAATAGAGTATTAGTCTTTGCAGGTAAAGGTAATAATGGCGGTGATGGTTTAGTTGCAGCACGCTACCTAGATATGTGGGGATTTGATGTTAAAGTAGTATTATTATCTGAACTTGATGAATTAAAAGAAAGTCCTTTAATAAATTATAGACTATGTAAGTTAAGAGATATTGAAGTAATTATCCTTAGTAAAAATAAGTTTTCAGACTTGATTGATGATATTGATTACTTGCTTTCACGTAGCGATATAATAATTGATGCACTTTTAGGTACAGGTATCACAGGTAAACCCAAAAAACCATATGATAAAATTATAGAATTAATAAACAATAGTAATGCGGAAGTCTTATCAGTTGATATTCCATCAGGAGTAGATGGGGAAACAGGTAAGGTGGAATCTGAGGCTGTGTGGGCAGATTACACTATGACACTGGCCTATCCTAAGATTGGTTTAACTGTATATCCAGGGCGTGAATATTGTGGAGAAATAGAGATTGCTGATATAGGAATACCAGATGAATATGTATATCAACAGAAGGCAAAGCACTTTATTCTAGACAAAAGTGAAGCTAGTTTTTTATTACCAGCTCGACCGAATAATTCTCATAAAGGATCTTATGGCAAAGTGGGCGTGCTTGGCGGTTCTAATGGCATGGCTGGAGCCCCAACTTTGACAGCATCAGCCGCACTAAGAGTAGGTGCTGGTTTGATCAGAGTAGCTGTACCTGATAATATTGAGTCAATAGTAGCTACACATATGCCAGAATTAATTACAGTTGGTCTTAAGGATTTAGGAACATTATATAAAGTAGAAAATATCGAAAAAATAGAAAATTTAATGCAAGAATCAGATGTCTTAGCAGTAGGCCCTGGTATGGGTAAATCTGATTGTACTGATAAGATTATAGAGAAAATTATAGAAGAATATCAAGGACCTTTAATTCTAGATGCCGATGGTATAAATTCCATTAAAGATTTAAATATATTAAAGAAAAGAAATAACGATATAATTTTGACACCACATCCTGGGGAAATGGCTTCATTATTAGCTTGTGAAATTTCCGAAGTGGAAGAGAATCGCATAGAAATTGCCCGTAACTTTGCTTGTGAGAATCAGGTTTATTTAATTCTAAAAGGTGCATCTACAGTAATTGCCTTAGTAGATGGTAGAATATTTATTAATCCTAATGGAAATCCTGGAATGGCAACAGCAGGCAGTGGTGATGTTTTGGCAGGTATATTAGCCGGTATGATAGCGCAAGGAGTAGCAGTAGAAGACGCTGTTGTTCTTTGTCCTTATCTACATGGTCTTGCTGGGGATATAGCAGCAGAAAAATTAAGTAGTCATGGTATGGCAGCTGGTGATATTATTCTTCATCTATCTGATGCTATAAAGGAATTGCAATAAAATCTAATAATATCTAATTATGAAGGTGATTAAAATGAATAAAATTACTCGGCCAGTATGGGTAGAAGTAAACATTGAAAATATTAAATATAATCTTCGTCAAATAAAAGAAACACTTAGACAAGGTACTGAAATTATGGCGGTAGTTAAAGCAGATGCTTATGGACATGGTTTAATACCTGTTTCTCAAGCTCTTATTGAAGAAGGAATTGATCGTTTAGCAGTAGCCTTACCAGAAGAAGGAGTAGAATTAAGAGAGGCTGGATTTAACTTACCTATCCATGTTTTAGGTGAGGTTTTATCAACACAATATAAATTAATTATGGATTTCGATCTAATTCCAACAATAGCAAGAAAAGATAGTCTTGATAATATTAATAGATTGGCTAAAGAACTAGGGCTGAGAAAAAAAATTCATCTTAAAGTAGATACAGGTATGGGAAGGATTGGCGTACAGGTAGATCAAGCCTTAGATTTTATAAAATATGCTTATAATCAACGAAATATAGAATTGGAAGGTTTAATGACCCATTTTGCAACAGCTGATGAAGAGGATAAAGAATATAGTTATTGGCAGTGGAAACGTTTTAAAAAGATAATAAATCAAGTAGAGGAAATAGGTATTCAGATACCTATTAAGCATGCTAGTAATAGTGCTGCGATAATTGAACTTAGTGACTTTCAGCTTAATATGGTCAGACCTGGTATTGCTCTATATGGTCTAACTCCATCAAATAATATAAAATCAAAACTTAAACCCGCATTAAGCTGGAAGGCGAAAATTGATTTCATTAAACAGGTAGCAGAAGGAACAGCAATTAGTTATGGTGCAACCTATCGCACATCTAAAGAGAGCAAAATAGCCACTGTACCATTAGGATATGCTGATGGATATTCCAGGTTGCTATCCAATAAAGGTTATGTTATAATTAATGGTCAAAATGCAGTTATTAGGGGTAGAGTCTGTATGGATCAATTTATGATAGATATTACAGAAATAGAAAACGTAGATATTGGAGATGAGCTTGTTTTAATAGGAAGTCAAGGGAATAAAACAATTACAGCTACAGATTTAGCAAATATGACAGATACTATAAATTATGAAATATTGTGTAATATATCTAAACGAGTTCCAAGAGTTTATCTATAACTGTTAAATTGATTATTTAAATAAGTAGAGTATAATTAAAGAAAATATGAAAGTAAAATATATTAGAGACTTTTAGTAAAGTAGTAGGGAGGATAAAAAATGATAGAAAAAGAGGTTGTTATAAAAAATGAGACTGGTTTGCATGCTCGTCCTGCTGCGGTTTTCGTAGAGACAGCTGATCGTTTTAAAGCAGAGGTAGAATTAGAATTTGATGGGATAAATATTAATGCTAAGAGTATCATAGGTGTTCTATCATTAGGGATTGGCAAAGGTGATAAAGTAGTCCTTAGAATATATGGTGAAGATGAAGCAGAAGCTATGGAAAAAATTCTTGAAATGATTGAAAATAAGTTTGGCGAATAAGGGGAGATATTATGATCTTATCAGATAAGACAATTAAACAGTTAATTGAAAAAAAAGAACTTGTAATTAGACCTTTAAAAGAATATCAGATTCAGCCAGCTTCAGTAGATCTTAGATTAGGAAGTAGTTTTTTGAAATTAGATGAGAATCTTACAGAGGTGATGACTTTAGAAGATGAGACCGATTATATAAGTTATCATAGTGATGAGATAATAATCCCTCCACATTCATTTTTATTAGCAAGTACTAGAGAACATGTTGAATTGCCTTCAGATATAACTGCTTTTGTAGAAGGAAGAAGTTCTATAGGAAGAATGGGGTTATTCATACAAAATGCTGGATGGGTTGATCCTGGGTTTAAAGGACAGATAACTCTAGAATTATATAATGCAAATAGCCTTCCTATTAAGTTGACATCAGGACGAAGAATTTGTCAATTGGTGCTTGCTAAATTAGATCAAAAGGCAGCCAATCCTTATAGTGGTAAGTATCTAAACCAAAAAGAAGCTGTAGGAAGTAGAGTATTTAAAGACTTAGATAATGACTATTAAAAGTATCCATATTGAAACAGTTTTTTTCTTGTATATTTTGCTAATTAATATTTAAACTGTCTATATTGACAGCTATAACATGATGATATATACTAATTATGAGAGGAATTATACAAGTCATATTTGAGAGGTGGAAGAATATGGCAAAACCAAAAAAACGACGTTTAGATAAAAAGTTTACAAAAGAAGAAAAAAAGAAAATAGCTAAGGACATGGTAGAGGGATATAAGAAGATGGCTGAACTTAATTTGGAGCTGGCTGAGGATCGGGTAAATACCAATGATGAGACTGCATAAACTGTCTCATCTTATTTTTTTAATTTTAGGCAAATATATTAATATTTTTGGCAGGGAAGGTATATATTAAAATATAGATAATTCTCTAGACGATGCATAAATATGTTATTTTTTGAAAATATTAATACAGACGTCTATATTGCTAAAAATATTAATATATTATTGACATTATGCAATATAATTCTATATAATAAGTATATCAGAGTTTTTGGGGGTGTTCTTTTTGGGTAATTTGAAAAGGGTGATGATTAGTCTGCCCAATAATCTTCTTCAGGAAGTAGATGGATTTGTACAAAAAGGCAGTGGTAATCGTAGTGAGTTTATCAGAGAGGCTATGAAGTTATATCTCCAGGAGAAAAAAAGACAGGAAATAAGAGAACAAATGCGCTCAGGTTATTTAGAAATGAGTGACATCAACCTTCAATTAGCAGATGAAGGTATTAACTGCGATGCACGTTCTATTTATTTCTATGAAGAGAAATTAGCGGAGTGTGAATAATGTGAATGTAACTAGAGGAGACGTGTACTATGCGGACTTGAATCCTGTTGTGGGGTCAGAACAAGGGGGCATAAGACCTGTTTTGATAATTCAAAATGATATAGGCAATAAATATAGTCCGACAGTAATAGTAGCAGCAATCACTTCTAAAATCGAAAAAGCAAAATTACCTACACATATTGAGATATCTGCTAAAAATACTAACCTGGAGAAGGATTCTGTTATCTTGCTGGAGCAGATAAGGACTATAGACAAAAAAAGGTTGCAACGCCATGTGACACATCTTGATGATGTAATCATTAACAAGGTAAATGATGCAATAGAAATAAGTCTTGGTTTAATAGAATTATAAAACCCATTAATTGGGTTCTTTTTTTTATCTAAAACTTACGTAATTTTGCTAATAATTATTCAATATAATAATAGTATATTAAAATTGAACATTTGAATTTAGAAAGAGGTTTATATCATGAAAGCAATTGTAAATGGTAAGATTATGACGATGGCTGGTGAAATTATTAAAAGAGGTACAGTACTTATTGATGGAACAAAGATTAAAGATATAGGAACTGATATAGAAATTCCATCAGATGCTGAAATCATTGATGTTTCTTCGAAGACTGTCTTTCCAGGTATGATTGATGCCCATACACACCTAGGAATAGGTGAAGATGGAGTGGGGTGGGAAGGACGAGATTATAATGAAATGACAGATCCTATTACACCACACTTGAGGGCGATAGATGCAATAAATCCAGTAGAAGAAGGAATAATTAATGCTCGTAAACATGGTATTACAACTGTGATGACAGGTCCGGGTAGTGCTAATGTAATTGGTGGAATAAGTGTAGCAATAAAGACTATTGGTAAAGTAGTAGACGATATGATCATCAAGGATGCTGTTGGAATTAAAGCGGCTTTTGGAGAAAATCCTAAAAGAGTTTATAATGAAAAAGGCAAAATTCCTAGTACTAGAATGGGAGTGGCAGCAGTAATTAGAGAGGCTTTGATGCAAGCTCAAGATTATCTATCAGAAAAAGAAGAGAAAGCAGCTAAGGGAGAATTTTTTAAACGAGATATAAAAAATGAAAGCCTAATACGGATATTAAAAAAAGAAATTCCATTAAAGGCTCATGCACATCGTGCAGATGATATCATGACAATTCTAAGAGTTGCTAAAGAATTTGATATAGATATTACACTAGAGCATTGTACAGAAGGACACTTTATAGCCGAAAAAATAGCTGAAGCGGCAGTGCCAGCGATTGTTGGACCTACTTTAACAGGAAAAGTGAAAGTAGAGTTGAAAGATAGAAGCTTTAAAACACCAGGTGTACTTGCTAAAGCAGGTGTCAAGGTAGCGATTATGAGTGATCATCCAGTTGTACCTACAGAAAATCTTCCTATTTATGCAGCTTTATCTGTTAAAGATGGTATGGAAGAAGAAGAAGCTTTAAAGGCAATCACTATCAATCCAGCGGAAATCTTAGGAGTTGCAGATAGAGTTGGTAGTATAGAAGTGGGTAAGGATGCTGATATAGTAATTTTTGACGGTCATCCCTTGGATATTAAAAGCAAAGTAGAAAAAGTTTTTATAAATGGTGAGCTAGTTTAATTAATTTACAATATAACAAATAATAAGGAATCTAATTTTATTACATAATTTGGAATCGGCCTTGACAACTATGGCTAGTTTTAGTATAATTATATTTAATAATTTGGAAAAACTATGAACAGGAGCATTAGATTTAGTCTTTTTTAGCGAGCCAGGGATGGTGTAAGCCTGGTAAGAGACGCTTTTAATTACCCGCCTGGGAGTTGTAAACTGAAATACTCAGTAAGTTTTACCGGTTGCCAACCGTTATCCAGGCAGGTTATATATTTTTAACCATGAGAGAGGACTTGTCTTTTTATAGACTGGTCAAAAAGGATGGTACCGCGAGTTAACCTCGTTCCTAATATAGGAACGGGGTTTTAATTTTTTTAAAAATAAAGTGAGTTCTTAGTTTTCCTTACTGGAATACTTGATTATAAATGCAATGATGATTTCAGTATGACCATTTTCAAAGAATCAGTTTTATGAAAATGGAATATCTAATTAGGATGATGGTATATGAAAAAGAAATTATATAAAAGAATAGTAGTGAAAATTGGGAGTAGTTCTCTAACTCATGACGGAGGAAAACTCAGTCTAGCTAGGATAGACCAGTTTTTAAGGCAAATGGTAGACCTTAAAAATCAGGGAAGAGATATACTTTTTGTTAGCTCAGGTGCTATAGCTGCAGGTATGGCAGAATTTGCTTTAAAAGAAAGACCACAGTCAATACCTGAACAACAAGGGATGGCTGCAATAGGTCAGGCACAATTGATGACTTTATATAATAAGTTTCTTAGGGAATACTCAACAATAGGTGCCCAAATTTTATTAACATCAAGTGATTTAGAAGACCGTCACCGCTACTTGAATGCCTATAATACTATGGAAAGTCTTTTAAAGAATGGGGTTATGCCCATTATAAATGAAAATGATACAATAGCCACCCAGGAAATAAAATTTGGTGATAATGATACTTTATCAGCTAGAGTAGCAGGATTAATGGAGGCAGATCTATTAATAGTACTTTCAGATATTGAAGGTTTATATAATGGCGATCCCAGGGTAGAAAAAAATCTTGAAGTGATTAGAAAAATAGAGAGTATTAACAAAGAAATAGAGGATTTAGCAGGAGGAAGGGGTAGTAATTTAGGGACAGGAGGAATGCAAACCAAGATAGAAGCGGCAAAAATTGCAGTAAACTCTGGAATTACTATGGTGATTGGTCCAGGACAAAGAAACAATATATTATTAAATATAGTGGATATGCTAGAAAAAGAAGATAAATATACATTTGGTACTACCTTTTTACCTAAAAAAGAATCTTTAAGTAAAAGAAAACACTGGTTATTATATAATCCTTTAGTTTGTGGTAGTATTAAGGTTGATCAAGGAGCAGCTAACGCTTTGCTAGAACGAGGAAAAAGTCTATTGCCTGGTGGAATAATTGAAGTAATAGGAGATTTTCAAGAAAACGATCCAGTTTCAATTGTAAACATAAATAATGAAGTAATAGGAAAAGGATTAGTCAACTATTCGTCGAATGATATATATAGGATTAAAGGACATCACTCAGAGGAAATAAATAGCATTTTAGGACATAATAATAGATCTGATGTGATTCACCGGGATAATATGGTTATAAAAGGTTCTAAAAATTCTAAAGGAGGAGAGTAAATGAGTATTAGAGAAGATCTTATAAAACAAGCAAAACAATCAAAATTAGCAGCTAGAAACTTAGCTAACATATCAAGTGAAATTAAGGATAAGGCTTTGTTACACATTGCAAATAGCCTGGAAAAATCAAAGGATATTATTATTAAAGAAAATAAGAAAGACATGGAAGCAGGTAAAAAAGCAGGTTTAAGTAAGGCTATGTTAGATCGCTTGGAATTGAATGATAAAAGAATTAAGGGTATGGCTGATGGTTTAAGAGAGTTGGTCGCTTTAAAAGACCCAATTGGAGATGTAATGAAAATGTGGAAAAGGCCTAATGGCTTACAAATTGGTCAAATGCGTGTTCCTTTGGGGGTAATAGGAATTATTTATGAATCCAGACCGAATGTAACTATAGATGCAGCAGGTTTATGTCTTAAAGCTGGTAATGCAGTTATCTTAAGAGGTGGTTCGGAGGCAATAAACTCTAATAAAATTCTTACTAAAATAGCTTCTGAAGCAGCATGTGAATCTGGTCTTCCAGAAGGAGCCGTACAATTAGTTCAAACTACAGATAGAGAAGCTGTTGGTGTTTTGTTTGAATTAAATGATTACCTAGATGTACTTATACCTAGAGGAGGAGCAAGCTTAATTAATAGAGTTGTAAATGAATCTAAGGTTCCTGTAATTGAAACTGGTGTAGGAAACTGTCATATATATGTTGATTCTGATGCTGATTTAGATATGGCCCTAGATATAGTATATAATGCAAAAACTGACCGTCCTGCAGTATGTAATGCAGCAGAAGGTTTGTTAGTACACCAAGATATAGCTGATAAATTTCTAAAAAACTTGTATGACTTATTTAATAAAAACAATGTAGAAATAAGGGGGTGTGAAAAGGCAGTTAAGATTATAAAAGATGTAAAGGCGGCAGAAGAAAGTGATTGGAGTCAAGAATATTTAGATTATATTATGGCTGTAAAAGTAGTAAGTGATATGGATGAGGCTATTGAGCATATTGCTAATTATAGTAGTAAACATTCAGAAGCTATTATTACTAATAATTATCAGAAAAGCCAACGCTTTTTACAGGAAATAGATGCAGCTGCTGTCTATGTAAATGCGTCTACTCGTTTTACAGATGGGGGTCAGTTCGGCTTAGGTGCTGAAATCGGAATAAGCACACAAAAACTACATGCTCGTGGTCCGATGGGTTTAAATGAACTAACTACTATAAAATATATAATTTATGGGCAAGGACAAGTGCGAAACTAAATTTCTAAACTAAAATAAGGTAGTGATATAATATGAAATTAGGAATAATAGGTCTGGGTAAAATGGGAACTAGCCTCTTAAAGGGTATCGTAAAAAAAGAAATATATCTTCCTAATGATATAATTGGTTCTGACTTAAATGCAGATATTAGAGAAAGTAATGAAAACTATTTTTTTATACGAACCTGTAAAAAAAATACTGAGGTAGTGAAAAAATCAGATATTATAATTTTAGCTGTTAAACCACAGGTTATGGCAAATGTTTTAAAAGAAATTGCCCCATATTCAGAAAAAAAAATAATTATTTCTATTGCGGCAGGTATCGATATAGAAAAGATAAAGAATCATCTAGCAGAAACTTGTCGTGTAGTAAGGGTGATGCCTAATACTCCAGCAATGGTTAATCAAGCAGTTTCGGCTGTAGCTGTAGATCCTAATTTTAAATCGGATAATGAAAGTCAAAATATTTTAAGCAAAGATTTAGAGAAAGTTGATGAAATTTTAGCTAGCGTAGGAGAAGTAGTTCATGTAGAAGAAAACATGATGGATGCTGTGACTGGATTAAGTGGTAGTGGGCCAGCATATATATATTTGTTAATTGAAGCCCTATCAGATGGAGGAGTTTTAATGGGTTTATCAAGAGACATTTCTATGAAGCTAGCTGCTCAGACAGTATTAGGAGCTGCTAGCATGGTTATGGAGACTGGCAAACATCCAGGAGAATTAAAAGATATGGTTACCTCGCCTGCAGGAACAACCATAAAAGCAATAGAAAGTTTAGAACAAAACGGTTTTCGTTCTAGTATAATTTCTGCTGTTAAAGCATCTGCAGAAAGATCAAAAGAATTAAATGAATCCTAAACAAGAAAACTTAAAGAAATTATCTAAAGCCCTGTATATATTGTATTTATCATGAAATAATAATCTCAGGAGAGTGAGTTATTAAATATGAGAAGAGTAAGATCAGATGCACCGGATTCTGGAAATGCTAAATTATACAGAAAAGCAATTATGATCGCTATTATAGGAAATATCTTTCTAACAGTTATTAAGGTGCTTTTGGCCTGGTATACAGGAAGTAGTGCGGTTTTTTCAGATGCTGCAAATTCATTAACTGATATTTTATATAGTTTTATGATGGGTTTAGGTCTTTATCTGGCTCAAAGACCTGCAGATGAGACTCATCCCCAGGGACATAAATTATTTGAGCCTTTAGTGGGCTTATTTATTGCCGTTGCCATTGGAGCTGCCGGGGTAGTTGCTGTCTGGCAAAGTATTCAACACTTTTTAGGCAGAGGAGAGCAAGTAGCCCTGGGTTGGCCAACAGTTGTATTAGTAATTGCAGGATTAACAAAATATATTATGTATAGAATGGTAAGCCAGGTAGCAGAAAAGGTACATAGCCCTGCAATTGAAGCTACAGCGCGAGACAATCTTGCTGATATCTTGATATCATCTTCTGCATTAATAGGGGTTTGGGGTTCTCGCTTTATACATCCTTATTTTGACCCAATTGCAGGTCTTTTTGTAGCCATCTGGATATTCCGTACTACAGCAGAAATAATACGGGAAAATTTTGGATATTTGACTGGTAAAGGTGCTCCTTTAGAGTTAACAGAAGAGATTCGGAAAACAGCTTGTAGTATTTCAGAAGTAGATAATGTTAATCAAATAGTAGCTGAATATATTGGACCACAATTAAGGGTTGATATGCATATTAATGTTGATGGTGATATATCATTGGAAAGAGCCCATGACATAGGAGAAGAAGTTCGTGAAGAAGTTGAAAAAATAAAAGAAGTTGAATTAGTATTTGTACATATAGAGCCGACAGAGCATGGCGAAGCTAGTGTTTGTAAAGATAGAAATAGAAAAAAGTAATAGCTTAATCAATTTATCTAAACCCCATTTCTTCTTTTAGATTATGAATTAGCAAGAAAAAATAAGCTTAATACTCTGCCGCAGGGCAATTGGCGTCGATTCGCTGGTATTGGTCTCAACAAAACAATGCATTTATAAAAGGAAAGTTAATTATGATTAATAAAAGGGGATGTTTTTTTATGAAAAAAAGTTTAGTTTTATTATTAGCAGTTTCAATGTTTTTGACAGTCTCTTTGATTTCAATTGCTGAAACAAGTTATGAACTTTATTTTGACCTTCAAGAAGGTGCAGTTTATAATATTGATATGGTGACGAATACTCATATGAGTCAAAACATATTTGGTCAATCAGTAGATATGGATCAAGTTATGACTGTTAAGTATCTATATTCGATAGAAGAAATTACAAGTGATAATATATACATAATTGAAATGAAATTTCTTGATATGGAAAATTTATACACCGAATTTGATGTAAGTGGTCCAGAAGATATTGATCTTGAAAGTTTAAATGAAGAATTAGATTATTTTAATGACATATTGATTGATCAGACAATACAAATGCATATGGATCGTTATGGAAATGTCATAGATGTTAAAGGCTTTGATGACTATATGATGGAAATGTATTTATATCTTCTAGAAAATGAAGAAGATCCAGAAGCCCTTTTGGCTTTTCAAAATTTTACTGGACAATTCAATGATGAAGTTATAAAACAATCTTTTCAAGGATATAATTCCTTTATGCCAGATAAAGCTGTTAGTATAGGTGAAACTTGGATGAGTAATATTGAGCTTGCTTTAGAATTTCCTATAGTTCTTGAAACAAAATATACCTTAGAAAACGTTACAGATGATGAATTTATTATAAGTTATGAAGGAAGTATGGATGACTTTAGTGATTTAATGTCCATGTTTGGCTTAGATGAATTAGGTATGGACTTTGTATTTGATTTTGATACTACTTATACAGGAGTAGTTCACCTTGATAGAGATACTCGTTGGTATAATAGTATGGAAATGAAGATGGTCATGGATGGCAGGATGATTATGATTGTACCTTTAGATGATGCAGGTAATACTCAAGAAATCATTATACCAATGAATACTAATTCTGAGTTTACCTTAATATCATATTAAAAAGAAAAATATTAGAGAAGAGAATTAATAAATATTTTGAAGATAAGAAACTACAAATTGGCACTTTGCTATTTGTAGTTTCTTTGTTTTTTAAAGAAATTATGATAAGCTAAATACAGTGTATCAGTTTTAATAAATGAAATAATTTATAATAATGAATTAACAATGGGTCGATTTATATATAACTTAATATAATAATAAGAATAGGAGAGGTCATCATATGAATTTATACTTATTATATTCTCCTGTCTGGAGAAAAGCTTTGATATTATCCTGGCCAATAGTTCTTAATCATGTCTTTGTAACTGCCATGCGTACTGTAGATATGATCTTGATGGGTTTTTTCGGGCCGGCAGCTGTAGCAGCTGTGGGACTTGGTGATGTCTGGGAAAGAATAGTCTTAAGAATAGGTCTAGGTTTAGGTACTGGAGGTATAGCCTTAATTTCTCAACAAACAGGAGCTGACTTAGATAAGTCAGCCAATAATTCAGATATAGTACTGACACAGGTACTTATCACTGGAGCTATAGTTGGAATTCCTTTTATACTTATAGGGTGGCTAATCCCTGAAAAATTAATTAGAATATTAGGAGCAGATTCAGATGTAATATTTCTGGGTGCTCAGTACTTAATGGCAGTATTTTCAGCTGCACCTTTCAGGATTATCAGTTTAATAGCAGGACGTGCTTTACAGGGTACAGGAGATACCAGGACACCTATGATAGTTGGAATTATAAGCAATGCTGTTAATATAGCTTTATCCCTTGTTTTGGCGTTAGGAATAGGTATCTTTCCAGAATTAGGTGTTGTAGGAGTTGGTATTGGGACATTTGTAGCTAAATTATTGGATTCAATAATTTATACTGTGATTTTTATATTACCTGGTGGTAAACTTAGTTTATCAAGACCCTCTAAAGATTGGGATCTTACCATTAGTAAGCAGTTGTTAAAAGTAGGTATCCCTAGTAGTTTACAGGGAGGTTATGAGAGCCTGATAACTTTTCCATTTAATGCTTTGTTACTTTTGATAGGTACTGAAGCAGCCGCCGCCTATCATATTGGGAGGCGTATTCAACAACAATTAATGGCACCATTATCAAGAGCTTATGGTACGGTTACTACCATTATGAGCGGACATAAATTAGGGGCAGGTCAGGCAGAAGAAAGTAAGAAAATAGCGAAAGGTATCATCTGCTTAACTGCGATGACACTCGGCTTTTTATCTATAGTACTTTTTATATTTGCACCACAAATTGTGAGGATTTTTTCAGATGATATAAGCACAATGCAGTATTCTATAGGATTTTTAAGGGCTTTAGCTTTTGGGGCCCCACTATTAGCTTTTTCTCATGTAATATCAGGTCTCTTGACTGCAGCAGGGGATACGAGGACACCCTTTTATGGAGTATTAATCAATCAAACATTATTTAAATTAGGATTAGCTTATTTTCTTAGTGTTACTTTAAATTGGAATCTTACAGGTATTTATATTGCTTTAGTACTTGAACATTTAGGGCAGCTAATTTGGGTAGCCAGAAGGTTTAAGGGTAGAAAATGGATAATAGAAGCACAGCAAATGATCAATGAACGTAATACCTTTGTATAGATTGAGAGAGTTCATTTCCTTATTCTAGATATTTATTTAGCATTCATATCACTACCTTGGTACCATAATTCTTCCAAAGAAATTCTTAAACCTTCAAAATCGGGATGTTCAATAATATCAGATTTCATTCCTGTAGAAATAAGGGCATAGACATTATCACGTAGAGCAAAACATTCAAAGGTTTTGTCTTGAGGGTTTACTAACCAGTAGTGGTCAACCTGATCTTCCTGATAAATTTGTAATTTTTGCACCCTGTCTTTGCGAGGATTATAAGGAGAGATAATTTCTACTACCAGAAAAGGGGAACCATCAATTCTTTTTTCTTTGATGATATTATTTTTTATTTCCGGAACAAAGAAAATATCTGGTTGTACCACTGTAATATCGTTAAAAGTTACATCAAGGGGCGCATTAAAGACTTCCCCTTCAGGATTATGTTCCCAGAAATAATCTTCCAGCAGACGCTGCAGTCTTCGCGAGACTCGTTGGTGCATAACACTTGGTGATGGTTCTTTAATCAATTTTCCTTTTAGAACCTCGTATCTATAACCAGGTTCTTCGGGAAGTTTTAGGTAGTCTTGATAAGTATATTCGCGTTTTTGTAAATTTTTGTATTCTCTCTTACTTTCCTTAACTTTAGTAACATTCTTTAAATCTCTATTTTTACACATAAAATCACCTCGCAAAAAATACTCTTAATTTTAAAAAATATTCTTTAAGTCCTGAATATATCCTCTAGAGAAACATTAAGCCCCTCAAAAGAACATGAAGTGATAGTTTTCTTATCTTCAATTATTTTGTAGTCCTCTATTTCTTTTTCTGAAAATATATACTGTAATATTCTTTTCTTCTCTATATCAACTATCCAGTATTCAGAAATACCGCTTTTCTTATAAAGTTGCAATTTAGCTGTCATGTCTTTGCTTTGGGTAGAGGGAGAAAGGACTTCTACAATTAATGTTGGTATTCCAATATATCTTCCTTTTTCATCAATGTTATCTTCATCACATACAACAACTATATCAGGTTGAACAACATTAGGGTCTTCTTCAAATTTAGTAGCAAAACCAAATAGTCTTATATCTAAGGGTGCAGATAGTGAATGGCAGTTTTTATCTTTAAAAAAATTATAAAAAATGCCTGATATCTCGTTTACTACAACTTGATGATTAAAAGATGGAGACGCTAATAAATATATTTCACCATCTATTAGTTCAAATCTCTGGTCTGATGAATCTACTATTTCCATATACTCATCATAAGTAATTTTCTTTCGTGTCAAATATTTATTAGATTCTTCTTTAATTAGATAGTAATTTGGCTCTACATGTTTGACAAGTTTAGCAACTGTCTTACCATTTTTGCTAATGATAATATCTTCTTTTTCAGTTAGGGCAAGATACTTTCCAAAAGAATTCTGTAAGTCTGTAGTATTTACCTTCATTATATCACCACTTTCTATAATATAGCTATAATTATATAATAATTTAGCTATATTGTCAAAATATTTTAGCTAATTAAAATATTAATGTAATTTATGGAATAGCTTAAAGATGCTTGAGATGCATTAGTTTATATGATAAGATAGAAAACGTGTCTTAAAAGTAAATAAATAATAAAGTATCTTATTAAAGTAATTTGGCTTGGGTTTATAATCTTAGGCTATAGTTTCTAATATTTTATAAGCTTGGAATAGATTATAGTAAAGCTACCTATAGTAAAGAGAAATAATAAGTGAAAAATTATAGTTTAGAACTGAGGTTTGTATAGGTCCTACGGGCAATGTACTATATTATATTTATTATGATATAAAGTAATTCTTCGTTTAATTCTCGAAAAGGTGAGATGAAAGGGAAGAAACTTAAGCACTCTAACTCTATTAAGTAGAGCTAGAGTGCTTTTTTGATGCTAAAAATTAGTATTGAAATTCAAGTAGATGGAAGGAGTTTAACTATGAACAAAAAAATGACACAAACAATTATGGAAGAGAAACTTCATAGTAGGAATTTTACAAAATGGGGGTTGGATATGAATCCAGTGGTTTCACTTGGAGCTGGAATTATTGTCTTATTATTTTCTGCTTTCGCATTTTTTGATTTAGAACAAGCTAATGAAATTTTTGCACTACTTAATAATTCTATTGTTAGTAATTTTGATTGGCTTTTCATATTATCAAGTAGTTTATTTATTCTTATAACTTTGTATTTAGCTTTCTCAAGATTAGGTTCTGTGCGTATTGGTGGATTAGAAGCAGATCCTGAATTTAGTAATTTTGCCTGGTATTCAATGTTGATATCAGCAGGTATGGGTATTGGACTAATGTTTTGGGCAGTTGGAGAGCCTCTGTATCATGCAGAGTTTATACCACCTATTTTTTCAGATCCAAATACAGTGAATCAGGCATTGGCCACTACCTTTTTTCACTGGGGATTTCATCCCTGGGCTATATATGCACTTATCTCACTGGCTTTAGCCTTTTTTGCATATAATAAGGGCTTACCCCTATCTTTACGTTCGGTATTTTATCCAGTCTTGAAAGAAAAAACATTTGGTTTATGGGGAGATGCCATTGATATTTTAGCTGTGGTTGCCTGTTTGTTTGGACTGGCTACCTCTTTGGGTCTAGGTGTACAGCAGATTAACAGTGGTTTGAATTATTTATTTGGAATTAATATAAGCGTAATGACACAGGTATTTTTAATAATAGCCATTACAGCCATTGCAACATTGAGTGTGGTTTCTGGTATTGATAAAGGTGTAAAGTTTTTGTCTAAAATGAATATTAAATTGGTATTGATTTTTATGATAGCAATACTTATTTTAGGTCCAACTGTATTTATTCTTAAAACATTCAGCAATTCTTTAGGATTATATTTAAATGATTTCTTGAAATCTTCCTTTTTTATCTCTCTAAGTGATAGTTCATGGCAGGGTGATTGGTCAGTATTTTATCTTGCATGGTGGATCTCCTGGTCACCATTTGTAGGTATGTTTATTGCCCGTATTTCAAAAGGTAGAACAATTAGAGAGTTTGTAACAGCTGTATTACTTGTTCCATCATTGTTATCTTTTGTCTGGTTATCTGTTTTTGGTGGAACTGCCATTCATATAAACCAATTATTTAACGGGCAACTATTTGCCACAGTAGAAAACAATTTGCCTGTTGCTCTCTTTGAGTTGATTCAATATCTGGATATAGCTTTTTTACAGGGAGTTTTGCGTATAGCTTTATCAGTCTTAGGAACAATCCTGGTTATATCATTCTTTGTGACATCCAGTGATTCAGGTTCTTTAGTTGTTGACAATATTACTTCAGGAGGAAAACTAAATTCGCCTGTACCACAACGTGTTTTTTGGGCATGCATGGAAGGTCTTATAGCAATCATCCTTCTTTTAATAGGTGGGGAAGAGGCATTGTTGGCACTTCAAACAGCTGTTATTAGTACAGGTTTACCCTTTGCAATAATTTTGATAATAATGGGTATTTTGCTAGTGGGAAGTATTCGAAAGTCATATAAAAGGCAGAAAAATATAAAAGATAATGAACATTTTGAGAAAATGATTGAAACATTTGATGTACAGATTGATGAAGATGGAGTTGCATGATATAAAGAACTAGATTAAAACAAATATAATATTTAATTAACTAACTATAAGCTATGGGTAAACCCATAGCTTTTGTAGGTATTATGGATGCCTCGGAACTTGCTGATGTAGCAGGGACCTAGAATGGCATATATTGGCGTCATTATCTACTCTGTGGTCACTAAATAATATGATATAGAATATATATGCGAAAAAATATTAATAAAAATGGAACAAAACATTAATATCATCGTCTAAATATATGAAAGCAAACAAAAATAATAGAAAGACGTGATAATATGAAAAAGAAGATACTTAGAAATGTTTTAATTGTAGGAGCTTTAGTAGCAGTTTTCTTATTACCAATATTTACAGAAGCTTCAAATAATCACTGGGCCGAAACAGATGTATTGCAGTTATCTAGAAATGATAAAGTGGGAGCAATCTTTAAAAATAGAAATCTTAATGACAGTATCAAGATAGAAGACTTTCAGTATCTTGTCGGGGAAGTATTGGGTAGAGAATATCAAGGTGTTCCTGAAGCAGTTAGCAGAGAAGCTATTGTCTATGAGCTGAGCAAAATATGGGCAGATCAAGTAGGGCGTGATTTAGAAACAGTTCCTGTGATTAGGATGTTAATATATTCAGACACAGAAGAAATAGATCAAAAATATAGGCATGCTTCTACAGTAGCTTATATGACTGAGATAGCTAAGGGTAAGGCTCCTGGTGTATTTGCTCCTAAGGATGAAGTTACTTATGGGGAACTGGCTGTTATGATTAATAATACTAAAAAAGCTATAGAAAATGAACTGAGATATCAATCCAATAAAGTAGAAGAAGGACTTTTAGAAAGTGCTAGTTTTGAAACAATAGGAAAATACCAAATAGAAGAAGATAAACTTGTATTTGATTTTGAGTTAATAAATCACCATTCTGAAAAAAAAGGATCTTCAATTTGGATCAGGACAACAGTTTGAAATAATTGTAAGAGATAAAGAGGATCAAGAAGTATATCGCTACTCTGAAGGCAAGTTTTTTACAATGGCACTAGTATTTAAAAGTATTGAAGCTGGTGAATCTTTGAGCTGGCAGTATGAGTGGGATATGAAAGACAAAGATGGTAAATTAGTAAGTCCAGGAAAATATTATGCTGAAATAGAGATTATTACAATAGCAGATGAAGATAAAGAAATTGCAGACAGTCAATTGAAAAGCATATTAGAATTTGAGCTGGTGGAAAGCAAAAAGAATTTTTATGATATTAGTGAAGAAAATGTTGTGCAAGAATATTTTGAGGGAGACAATATTTTATTAGATTATAAATTAAGTGAAGAAGGAATTATTAAAGATGAATATGCTAAAGAAATTATTGAAAATACTGCAGATAAAGTAATTAAAGCTATACACAATAAAGATTTCGAAAGAATTGCAGAATATGTTCATCCAGAAAAAGGTCTAAGATTTACCCCTTACACCTATGTTAATATAGAGCGGGATATTGTTTTTTCAAAAGAAGAAGTAGCAAATTTCTTTGAAGATCAAAATCGTTACCTATGGGGCTATTATGATGGTAAAGGAAATGAAATAAAGTTAACCCCTAAAGAATACTATGATGAATTTATTTATTCTGCAGACTTTATTGATGCTGAGGAAATTGGATATAATGAGGTATTAAGTAGTGGAAATATGCTTGAAAATCAATTTGATGTTTACGATAAACCAATAGTAGTAGAATATTATTTTTCTGGATTTGATCCTGATTTTGACGGAATGGACTGGAGAAGTCTGCGCCTGGTTTTTGAAGAATACAGGGGAAAATGGAAATTAGTCGGGATTATCCACAATCAATGGACAATATAATAGATAAAAGCCTAAACCCCTGCTTTATTAAAGTAGGGGGGGTTCTTGTATGGGAGATATATACTTAATATAGTGCTAGCTCAGCACTTTATATTGCAGAATTTGCAATTAGGTCAGGGCTGGATGAGTATAAAGAGATGGCCAAAAAAAGCTTAGAGTAGATTAAAAGTTAAAATGTCATATATTTAGGGGGAGACTGGATCCACCCTTTTACTTTACCATATTTTATAAAGTTGCTATATATACTTATTTCTTCAGTATATAAATTTTTATAAAAAGATCGTGAATTATCATCCTTTACTGTCTCTATTATAGACCTGATATGCAAATGTATAGCACGACGAATTCCATCTGAAATAGTCATAAATATAAAAGCATCATTTATGCTTTCAGGATCCATAGTTGTTTTTTGATGGGCTAATGGCTTTTCAGGCAGAGGGATTTCTTCTTTTTTTAATTTTTCTTCAATAGTCTTAATCTGGTTATGAAGTGTTGATTTTCCTTTTTTAATGATAAGTCGAAATTCTTCGTCATGTACAAATTCTAAAAATATAGAAGTCATTTGTAATTGGTGATAGCGCAAAGCGATTATGTCCCACAAATGAGCTGCTTCACTGACTGCTAAGTTTTCTTTTTTTGTAGGTTTGTGGTTATTATAGGAAGGGACAATATCGGCCCATCCTTTTACTTTACCAAATTTTTGGAATGAATCATAGTCATCAAGATGGCTGTTAGTAAATTCATTAAATTGATCTCTTAAATTATCATTAGTTATAGTAGTAGTTATGGTTTTCGCCAGGGAATATAGTTCTGCTATTAAATCTTGATGAACCCTCCTAAATATAATTTTATCATTTATTGCACCTATTTGTGCAGAGGTTTTAAAATCTGCTGGAGGCTTTGAAGGAGCCGGAATATTAAATTTTTCACATAAATTTTCAAGGATTTTAATTTGGCTTTTATATTTTCTTATGATGTTTTTTATAAATATATCAAATTCACGATCATGAATAAAATTTATAAAAATTTGGTTAGTTTCCAAACTTATATATCTGCTTCGCAGGGCATCAAATATATTATAGGATTCAGATATTGAGATTTCTTCTGTATTAGTAATGCTTTTTTTAAATAATTTATTGGTATTAAGTATCTCAGTAACTTTCATTTCATCACCACCTATGATTATTTTTTGTTAAAAAAAGATTTATATTCTAATTGATATTAACTTTATAAAAATTTTTAGAGAATGTTTTTATTACCCCTTCTATGTGATAAGATAAAAGAAGGGATATTTAAATTTAATTATTAAAATGAGGTGAAAAAAATGTCAAAGTTCTATACAGAAATAGCCAGATATTACGACTATATTTTTCCGGTAAAGAAAGCAAAATTAGATTTAGTAAAAGAGCTTGCTGGAGAACCTCCAAAGCAGATACTGGATCTTGCCTGTGGTAGTGGCGGTTATTCAGTTGCCTTAAATTCTACTGGATATAATATTACTGCAGTAGATTTAGATCAAAAGATGATTGAAAATTTGAAAGCAAAAGAAAATGAAATAGATGCATATCATTTAAATATGCTGAATATTGAAGAAATAGAAAAGAAATTTGACTTGATATTTTGCATAGGAAATTCACTGGTTCATCTTCAGGATAATCAAGAAATACATAATTTTCTGCAGCTAGCTAAAAATAGTTTGAAAGAAGGAGGAAAACTTTTGCTTCAAATAGTTAATTATGATCGTGTTTTAGCTAAAGAAGTTAAAAGTTTACCCACTATAGAAAATGAAGAGGTAGATTTAGTATTTGAAAGATATTATGATTATTTACCTAAAAAACATAAGATAGAGTTTAAGACAATATTAAAAGTTGATAATCAGGAAATGGAAAACCAGGTACTGCTTCATCCCATAAAATCAAAGGAGTTGCTATCTTTATTACAGGAGTCTGCTTTTGTAAATATTAAATTTTATGGAAGTTTTAAAAAGGATGCATATGATCCCATTACTTCATTTCCATTGATTGTTGTTGCCGAGAAGCCCAATAGTCAATAAGAACTTTAAGATATATTTATATTTGAAAATTTTCTTTAAAAAGGTTGTAGGTGAATTATAAGTTCACTTATAAACCTTTTTTTAATACATAGAATTTTGCATAAGAATTAACAACCATAATTTGTAAATTAAAATTAGATTAATAATAATTTTATTGGAAATAATATCTATGAGGTGAAATTATGAGATTAAGTACAGTAATTAACAAGACGAAGAAAAAGAATACCATGATTGATGTTCGAGAGGCTTTTAATCTTTGGGATATTTTAAAATCAAAGTATGATACTAATGAAAAAATGGAGATGTACAAACAATATGCCCATGACAGTTAATGACCTTTTAAGATTAATTTTTCAAAATATGTTATTGCAAGAAATAGATTATATAAACAATCTTATTAAATATGGGAAAAGTAAAGGTTGGTTAAATCCAACTCCAATATATTCTCACTAAAATCTAATTAAACGTACAAAGAAAGAGTGAATGAAGTATGAAATTAAGGGTGATTTTTTTAATACTAATTTTTTGTTTTATTACAGTTTCTGTACAGGCCAGGGTTCCAGGTAGAACCTACTATGATAGACAAAATAATCAGTTTATATACATAATAAGAGCTGGTGATACTTTTTTTAATATCTCTCAGACTTTTAAAATAGATCTGGATAGATTAAAAGGTTTAAATTATAATTTAAATCCTCGGAGTTTACAAGTTGGTGATCAAGTCCTTATTAGTATCAATGAAGACCTGAATTATCACCTTACTACATCTAGTGATACACTCTGGGAAATAAGCCAGACTAGTAAGCTAACTATGGATGATATTATAGCTTATAATAGGCTAGAAAATCCAAATAAGTTAACGGTTAATGAAATTATATTATTACCATCACTAGTGGCAGAAAACAACAATATTAAGGTATTAGAATTTTATCAGAAAAATGGACTTGTTTATGTTACAGGTGTTGCCAGGGTTTTCGAAGCTACGGTAAACTATGCATTTGAAACAGAAACTGGTGAGGTATTAATGGAAGGTTTTACTACCGCAACAACTGGTGGCCCAGAATGGGGTAAATACATTTTCAAAAGTTATATACCAGCTAGGGCTAATTACTTGTCTGTTTTTCACATTAGTGCTAAAGATGGTAGTAGATTGTATGAGATAAGGTTAGAGTTAAGATAAAAATGCTTAAGAGAAGGAAAAATTAAAGTAGTGATTGTAAGTTAATAGGGATACATTAATTAAAAGAGGGGGTAATTAATAAGTTGAAGAAATTTTTTGTAGTTTTTCTAGCTTTAATAGTATTAGTGGCGGTTTTTGTAATCTTTAGAGATGAACCTACAGCAGAGGCGATTTTAGATCCTGATCACTGGCGTGATGAATATCCAGCTATTTATGCTTCTTATATGAGGAATTCTGAAGAAGCTGATGATCAGATTGAATTTGGTGGAGACCAGCAAATTGATTATATTGAAAAGTATCCTGATATTGAAGTTCTTTACGAAGGATTTGGTTTTGCTAAAGAATACTTTTCAGCCAGAGGTCATATACATTCATTGGAAGATGTGCTAGCCATCAGACGTCCAAAACCAGGTGCTTCCTGCCTAGCTTGTAAAACTGCTGCTTATGAAGGAATGTATGAAGAACACGGTGAAGCACTTTTTGCTATGGATTTTGATGAGATGGGTGAACAGGCAGAATATCCGATAACATGTTATAGCTGTCACCGTAATGAGCCAGGAGAAATTCATGTAACAGTACCTCATGCAGAACTAGGCTTTGAGAAGCTTGACTTTGAATTAGAAAGGGGTACTGAAAATTGTGCCCAATGTCATGTAAATTATTATTTTAATCAAGAGACAAAAGCTGTTGTATTGCCATGGGATGAAGGTATTACTCTAGAAGATTATGAGAAGTATTTTGACGATAGAGATATAGCAGATTGGGAACACCCAAGAACAGGAACGCCTTTACTAAAGGTTCAACATCCAGAATTTGAAATGTATCATAATAGTGTACATCATAGATTAGGAATGGACTGTGCTTCATGTCATATGCCAAGACTTACAGATGAAAATGGGGAAGAATACGTATCTCACTGGTGGACAAGCCCCCTTAAGACTACTGAGGAGTCTTGTATGGGATGTCATGGAGTTCAATTTGATAGTACAGAAGAATTAGAAGAATGGGTCTTTGACCTACAGCAGGAAGTAGAAGATAAACAAGTAGAAACCAGCAGTTTATTGGTAGAATTGGTTGAAGGATTAGCGGAGGGAATAGAAAATGATCAATTAGATGAAGATACAATTGAAGAATTAAGGTCTATACATAGAAGAGCACAACTTCGCTGGGATTTTATCTTTGCTGAAAATAGTACAGGATCTCATAATTTTGATCTGGCACATCGACTCCTGGATGAAGCAATTGAAATCACCCAAGAAGGTCTTGATATATTAGAGAATAATTAATTCAATATTATTTAATATAGGAGAGATTTGAAGTCTCTCCTATATTTTGCCCTATTATCTGTATAAGTTTGGCATTTTGTTAAAATTATCACACTATTAGAGTTTAAAACTGTTAGAAAGTGGTATACTATAGAGTAACATTCGGAAGGTATAAACTTCTATAAAGGGATCTCTTAGTATCAGAGGGATTTTAGTGGTACTTAGCTATGGGATAAAATACAGGGGGATACTTATGCATAAGAAGCAGAAAATTATAATAGCTCTGATAGTTATAGCTATTGGATTTTCATATCTAATAATTACAGGATTAAATAGTTTTTCACGTTATTTTCTTACTGTGGAAGAACTTTTTTATCGAGGAGAAGCAATATATAATCAGGAGATACAGCTTTCTGGTCATATTGTAGGCGATTCTATAACTTGGGATTCTCAAAAAATAAAATTGAAGTTTGAGCTTCAAGAAGAAAAAGGGGAGAATAAAATACCTGTAGTATATCAGGGTATTAAACCAAATAATTTTCAAGATGGACAAGTAGCTATTGTAAAAGGTAAATTTATCAATGGAGAATATATAGATGCTCATGAATTGCTAATGCAGTGTCCTTCTAGATATGAAGCATCAGATTTTCAAGAACATCCTGATGAAATAGAGTGAGATATTCGTTTAGGAGATAGTTTTAGTAGTACTTAACTCGCGGGTAGATTTATATATAGAAGGTAATAATGACTTTTATTAAGAATAGTTCGATTCAGGGGGGATTTGATGGCAGAAATTGCATCAGCTTTGTTATGGATGGCTTTAGTAGTAGTAATTTATTCAATATTTTCTTTTATAATAGGGGTAAAATTTAATAATAAGAAAGTAATTAGAAGTGCTCAAAATGGTGTACTAGCTAATGCAATTTTACTCACATCTGCATCAATAATTTTGCTTTATTTATTAGGTATAAGTGATTTTTCACTTGAATATGTTGCACATTATACAAATAGAGATCTGCCTATGATGTATAAGTTATCAGCATTCTGGGCTGGAAATAGTGGTTCATTACTATTATGGGTATGGATTTTATCTATATATGGAGTAATTCTTACTTTCTCAAAAGATCCTTTAAAGTCAAGATTAAAACCATATGCAAGTATGGTAGTTTTGCTTATTGCTTCTTTCTTTTTAATATTACTAAATTTCGATAGTAACCCCTTTAACAGAGTGAATTTTATTGTACAAGATGGGGCCGGTATGAATCCTATGTTGCAAAATATAGGTATGCTTATTCATCCCTTAACACAATATTTAGGCTATGTTGGGGTAGCAATACCTTTTGCTTATCTAATAGCGGACTTACTATTAGGTTTGAAAGGGGAGGCCTGGATAAAAGTAGTTAGAAGGTGGACCTTGTTTACCTGGCTCTTTTTGACACTTGGTATGGTATCTGGGGCAGAATGGGCCTATGTGGAACTAGGTTGGGGGGGTTATTGGGCCTGGGATCCTGTTGAAAATGCTTCTCTTTTTCCATGGTTAACAATAACAGCTTTCTTACATTCACTTATTATACAAGAGAAGAAAGGCAGTTTTAAGATATGGAATGTTGTCTTAGTAATGTCCAGTTTTATTCTGACAATCTTTGGAACATTTATAACTAGGAGCGGAATATTGGCTTCTGTCCATGCCTTTGCTGAAAGAGATACTGGAATTTACTTTTTGATTTTCATCTTAGTAATTATCACTGCTAGTCTTACGTTATTTATTTGGCGTCATCAAGGTTTAAAAAGTAAAAAGAGGGAGATAGCACTATTATCCAAAGAAAATAGCTTTTTAGCTAATAATGTTATTCAGGTTCTTACTGTTCTTGCTGTTCTATTTGGTACAATCTACCCATTACTTACAGATTGGCTAATAGGTACACAGGTGTACTTGGGAGAAGAGTTTTTTAATATGATTACTATTCCATTATGGATAGTTATGCTTGTACTAATGGGTTTTTCTACACTTATGCCCTGGGGTCACTTATCATCAAATAGAATAAAAAAGCTATTTATTATGCCTTTTATTTTTGCTTTTCTTTTCGCAACTGTATTATATTTCTTTTTGGAAATAAGAAATCTACCAGCATTATTTGCAATTACAGCTTCATTTTTCGTATTAGAAGTCACAGTATATCGTTTTATGCGTGATATAAGAATTAGTATAAAAGGGCAGGGGAAAGGAATTTTTACTGCTATTTTTAAACTGTTTGCTGATAATAGAAGAAGATATGGAGGATATATAGTACATATTGCGATTATTATGATGGTGCTTGGAATAGCAGCTTCTAGTACTTATCAAGATGAAATAGAGGTAAGTCTTGCAGCAGGAGAAAGTATTCAATTTTTAGATTATGAACTGGCTTATAATGGTTTAAAACATACTGAATCAGACCACAAAACTACAGTTTTTGCGGAAGTTGATGTAAGGAAAGATGGCCTTGATTATGCTATCTTACGTCCGGCGCAGGAATATTTCGGCACACCTCAGGCTAATAATTCAAGTGCAAGAGTTGATTTTCAAAGAAAGCCAGCTAGAGATTTATATATGGTATTAGCTGGCTGGGATTTTGCCGGAGCAGAAGCCACTTTCTGGATTGTGAGTAATCCGCTAATTGCCTTCTTATTCTGGGGAATGAGAGTTCTTGTTATTGGTGCAATAATTGCTCTTTGGCCTGATGACAGAGAATATTATAAAAGGCTATCAAAGGATCCTATATAAAGAAAAGTATTTTACTACAGGTCTCTTTCTTGCTATTAATACTATAAGTTCCTATAAAAATGAAGATGACAAGTAATTTGAGGTGAATTAAAATGGAAGTAGTCATAAGTTTCATCTTTGCAATTTTAATTTTTTATCTAATTGCATATCCTTTTTTCGAAAAAGAAGTCGTTAATTACTCGAAAGAAATAAGTTCTTTAAAGGTAGAAAAATCAAGTTTAAAGAAAGTATTACGTCTATATGATCAGCTTGAGTTTGATTATTTATTAAATAACATATCAGAAGAGAAGTATAGACATTTTAAAAAAGAAATTAAGAATATTATAAGCAAATTTTAGAGCTAAAGAAAAAGCTTAAAATCTTAATATAATTATGAAATTTTATCTGAAGCACATAAAGTTATATGGGGAGTGTTTACTGTGGAGGCAGTTAAGTCAACATTAGTAGTAGAGAATCTAAAAAAGAGACTGGCTGGTAAAGAGGTTTTAAAAGGTATCAGTTTGAATCTGCAAGAGGGAGAGATACTATCTATTTTTGGCCCAAATGGTGCTGGAAAAACAACTTTATTAAACCTACTATCTACTCTAAGCACTCCTGCAAAGGGAAAAATTATTCTAATGGGGGAAGATATTCGTAAAACATCAGCTAAGATTAAAAGAAAAGTAGGACTGGTTTCCCATAAGACCTTTTTATATGACAGCTTAACCGCATATGAAAATCTTGAGTTTTATGCTCAAATGTATAGTTTGTCTAATTATGAAGATAGGATTCTGACAGTAATTAGAGAAGTAGGTTTGGATTATTGTCTTTATGATTTGGTGGATAGCTTTTCTAGAGGAATGAAGCAGCGACTTGCTATAGCTAGAGCGATTATACATTATCCCGAATTATTGCTATTAGATGAACCATATACTGGACTTGATCAGCATGCTATTGTAATTTTAAATAAGATTATTAAGGACTTGAACAAAAAGGGAAGATCTACAGTAATTGTTACTCATAATTTAGAGCAAGGCTTCAAAATATCTGATAAGTTCATAATATTATTAAATGGTAGTATAAAATATTCTGCTAGAACTTCTAATTATACTTTGAAAGAATTATATGACAGGTATAGTGAACTAATAGGTGAGAATGAATGAAAGATATATTGCTATATTTAAAGCAAATAAAAATAATTGTTTTGAAAGATTTAAAAATTGAGTTTAGAAAAAAAGACATGATAGCTTCTGTAATAGTTTTTGCTTTCCTGGTGGTGCTTGTATTTGCCTTTGTCTTTGATTCTAGAGCAATAAATTTAGAATATATTTTCCCAGGGCTTATATGGGTGATTTTCATCTTTTCCGGTATAATGGCACTTAATCGCTCTTTCAATCTTGAAAAGAATAATAATAGTATATATGGTTTAATGCTCTGTCCTCTTGATAAAAGCGTTATATATTTCGCTAAGTTATTGGCAAATCTAATATATATGTTCATAATAGAAGGATTATCCTTATTTTTTTTAATAGTAATATTTAATTACGAAATGACAGGATCTTTTCTTGCTTTAATCATTGTCGTCAGTTTAGGGACCTTTGCCTTTGTAGCAATTGGGACCTTTTTAGCAGCATTAAGTTCAAATCTAAGTGGAAGTGAAGTATTATTTCCAGTCATTTTTTTACCGATGTTCTTACCTATTTTAATAGCAGCACTAGAATTAACAACAGGTGTTCTAGAAGGTAAAGAAATTATTGAAATGGCTTTTTGGCTAAGACTCTTAATAGTCTATAATATACTCTTTATTGTTGTACCCTTTGTTCTATTTGATTTTTTAATGGAGGTGTAGTGAAATGCATAAAGTGGATTTTATTAATAAAGTATCTCAATTTTCTAAGTGGCCTACTTTTTTACTTGTAAGTATAAGTCTTTACATGATTTTTATTTATGCACCCCAAGAGTTAATCATGGGGGATATACAGCGTATTTTCTATTATCATGTAGCATCAGCCTGGGTTGCTTTTTTTGCTTTCTTTGTAGTTTTTTTAGCAAGTATATATTACTTAAAAAAGAGGGACTATATTTCCAATGTACTTGCCTTAGCATCAGCTGAAATTGGACTTGTTTTTACAACAATTGTTTTAATTACAGGACCTATTTGGGCAAAGCCAGTTTGGAATGCATGGTGGACCTGGGATCCTCGTTTAACTACAACTTTGATTCTTTGCTTTATATATCTAGCATATATTCTAATTAGACTTTCAGCAGACAATGAAAAGACAGGAGTATTAGCAGCTGTTTTTGGAATTATTGCATTTATTAATGTTCCAATAGTATTTATGTCAGTTAGATGGTGGAGTTCAATACACCCAACTGTAGTTTCGGGAGGTAGTAACAGTTTAGATATCAGAATGATACATACATTAATAGTAAGTGTACTGGCCTTCAGTTTTTTATATTGGCATATATTAGTTAAAAGGATCAAATTAGAGATCTTGTCTGAAGAATTGAGAGAGATTAAAGAAGCTTTGAAAAAGAAGCGTAATTAATCGTCGTGTATATTAAGTGTCTATAGATAAACTATAGATAAAGAGGTAACGTCATGATTGTTTTCATTTAAGTTTATTATGAAATTCTTTTGTAAGTAAAGAAGTAAAAAGGAGGAAAAAATGGATTATCTTAATTATTTGTTAATAGCTTATCTACTTATTTGGACTCTTATTTTTGCCTATACTCTTAAGATAGAAAGTAAGCAAAAAAAGATAGAAAAAGAGATTAAGTTCTTAAGAAAGGTTTTAGAAAAGAAATAGAATTATTAGTCTTTCAAAATAAGTAGATTAGAAAAATAAATTTTAAAAGATCTAAGAAGCTAAAAAGGGGGATGAAAATGAGCAGAACTATAGAGAGGTTTATGCTTATAATTTTAGCTCTTGCTTTATTACTTGCTTTATTTCTGACGAGTCAGGTTCGCTGGACTACTGACTATAAAGATGGAGTGCCTTTAGAAGAAGTAATCATGGTAGATAGGAGAGAAACTTCTCAAGATTCTCAAGATTGTTGTAGTGAAGAATAATTTGCCAGGCTAAAGGTAGAGCACAAGGGGTTTTTGCTCCTAAGGCGGAAGTCACATATGGGGAGCTGGTTATTTTAGTAGGAACAAATGATGATTTTAATATCTTCTTTTTGCATGAAAAAAGTGGGATAAGCAGAAACTAAAAAAAACTATGAAAAGAAAGAGGATACTATGACAGAGATAAAAGAAAGTATTGAGACAGGGTGGAACTTAGACAATAGTTATTCTCATCTGCCTACATTATTTTTTACTAGAGTCAAACCAACCCCTGTACCAGACCCGAAGTTGATTATATTTAATGATAAATTGGCAAAATCCCTAGGCTTTGACCCCCATGCACTGAAAAGTGAATATGCTGTGGATATATTTGCTGGCAATGAGATTCCTGAAGGTGGTGACCCCCTTGCTCAAGCTTATGCAGGGCATCAGTTCGGTCACTTTACTAAGTTAGGCGATGGTCGGGCTATTTTGCTGGGGGAGCAAATAACTCCTAAGGGTAATAGATTTGACATCCAACTTAAGGGTTCAGGGAAAACACCTTATTCGAGGCAAGGTGATGGTAGAGCGGTACTGGGACCCATGCTTCGGGAATACATTATCAGTGAAGCCATGTATGGCCTTGGAATTCCTACTACTCGCAGCCTGGCAGTGGTGACAACGGGCGAGACGATAAGGCGTGAATCTGAGAATACTGGTGCAATATTAACTCGTGTGGCAGCCAGTCATCTTCGGGTAGGAACCTTCGAATATATTGCAAAATGGGGTACTGTTGATGAGTTGCGGACCATTGCTGACTATACAATAGAAAGACATTATCCTGAGGCAAAAGACACAGTAAATTGCTATCTTGCCTTACTCAAAGGAGTGGCCAAACGCCAGGCTGAGTTGATAGCTAAATGGCAGTTGCTTGGGTTTGTTCATGGGGTAATGAATACGGATAACATGGCTCTTAGTGGAGAGACCATTGATTATGGTCCTTGTGCATTTATGGACAGCTACGACCCGGAGACGGTATTCAGTTCCATTGATAGATATGGCCGTTATGCCTATGGGAATCAGCCAGATATAGGTGCCTGGAATCTGGCTCGATTTGCAGAAACCCTGCTACCACTGATTGATGATGAGCAGGAAGAGGCTGTAGATCTGGCACAGGGTGTTCTTGCTGAGTATAAAAATATCTATCACTGTAATTGGCTGGAGGGAATGAGATCGAAGCTGGGATTAAGCAACGAAAAAGCAGAGGATGAAGCCCTTATTGAGGATCTCCTTGATTTAATGGAAAAGTATGAAGCCGACTTTAGCAATACCTTTATTGCATTGACCTTTAATCAACTATCTGATATGGAATTGTTTGAAAGTGAGGAATTTGCTCAATGGCATAAAAGATGGCAGGCAAGGTTAGATAGTCAGGATGGTTTAAAGCAATTCTCCTATCAGTTGATGCGAGATTCTAATCCTGCCCTGATTCCTCGTAATCACCGGGTAGAAGAGGCACTGGAAGCTGCTGTGGAAGAAGGAGACTATACTGTAATGAAGCGATTTCTTGATGCTCTTGCTAATCCATATGCCCACTCTGAGGAACAGTCTGAATATGCCTCACTTCCTCCATCTTCACATTATCCTTATCGGACTTTTTGCGGCACCTAAAATCTTATGCTATTCTTATATTGGATACAAAAAAATGCAGGTAAATCCTTATAATTCAAGAAGTGTATATAAGGACTGAATATAGATTTTAAAACTGTATTTAGGAATGTATAACGAATTGAGGGATGAATGATGCATGAGGTATTAGCAAAAGGGATTTTGTCATCTAAAAATGCAATGAATATTTACAGAGGTTGTACCCATGGCTGTATATATTGTGATTCAAGAAGTGAATGCTATCAAATGAGACATGATTTTGAGGATGTAGAAGTAAAAGCTAATGCACCACAACTGTTGGAAGAATCCCTTAGAAAAAAAAGAAAGAAATGCATGATTGGCACAGGCTCTATGTCTGATCCTTACATAGCTTTAGAAAAGAAATTAGAAAACACAAGAAGATGTCTTGAGATAATCGATAAATACGCTTTTGGTCTTGCTATTCAGACTAAGTCTAATTTGATACTCAGGGATCTGGATTTATTGAAAAGTATCAATGAAAAATCTAAGTGTGTAGTTCAGATAACTTTAACTACCTATGATGAAGATTTATGCAAAAAAATAGAGCCTTATGTCAGTACAACGAAAGAACGATTTGAAGTGCTGAAAATAATGAGGGATCATGGAATACCAACTGTTGTCTGGCTTGACCCAATTTTGCCTTTTATAAATGACACAGAAGAAAACATAAGAGGTATACTGGATTATTGTATTGAGGCAGAGGTGAAGGCTATTCTTTGTTTTAATATGGGTTTGACACTAAGAAAAGGAAATCGTGAATATTATTATCAGAAGCTAGATCAATTATTTCCAGGTATCAAGGAAAAATATATCAGCAATTATGGTAATAACTATGAAATTCTAAGTCCTAATAATAAATACTTAATGAAAATTGTTAAGGATGTTTGTATTAAAAATAACGTGCTCATAGGAACAGGAAAAGTCTTTGAATACCTACATAAATATGAAAGTAAAAATGATTATACACAAATGAGATTGTTTTGAGATATAAGTAAAAGCGATAATTCCAGAAGTGATATGATACTTCCAAATGAAGTTCCTGTGTTTTTTTCTTATAATAAAGACTCCACTTTTTGTCCTCTCTTTATATAGTCCTCTTCAATTCTCTCACCATCAATGCTCAAATTGCTGAATTTTACAGGCAAACCTACTCCCAAATAAAAAGTAGGATGATTAATCACCGTACAAAATAATGTATCATACCGTACAAAATATAATTAACAATCGAACAAAAAAATTGCTTCAAAACGCATAATATGGTATAATATTACTGGAGGTGATTGGATGGAATCGGCAAATTATAAAGAAGGAGTTGTCATAACTGCAACAGAGTTGAAACAGAATCTGGGCAAATATCTGGCTTTTGTTGAAAAAGAGGATAATGATGTAGTGATAAGTAAAAACGGGAATAAAATAGCCCGGTTAACACCTTATGTAACAGATATTGAACAGTATTTTACAGTACGAGAAAATGCTCTGGATTATAAATATGGTGGTAAGAAAGTATCCTATGATGAATTTATGGAGATATATGAAAAGAGTACTTTGAGGATGGAATTTATTAATGGTGAAATTCATATATTATCTTCACCTACTATTGCTCACCAAGAGATATTAGGAAGATTATATCTGCGCTTTACGGAATATTTTAAAGATAGGAAGTGTAGAGTATTTTTAGCTCCTTTTGATGTGCATTTTAAAAAGAAGGATCTTAAAGAGCCAGATGTAATGCAGCCAGATTTATTAGTAATCTGTGATCTGAAAAATATAGTAACAGAAAAAAATCGTTACATGGGCACTCCTACTCTTGTAATTGAGATTTTATCTAATAGTACCCGGAAAAAAGATATGGTAGATAAATTAAATACTTATATGCTATCTGGAGTTGAAGAATATTGGATTGTTGACCCCGGGCAGGAAAATATTATGGTATATACTTTTAAGGATTGTGAAATTGAAAAATATGAAATATATAAAAGAGAAGCAATTGCAGAATCAATGGTTTTTTCTGCTTTATCTTTGGATGTTGATGATTTATTTACAAACCTCCTATAGTTTGTAATTATTTTAATATAAATAAAGCTATGCTATTTAAAAATGTACTTAGCTTAAATTTTGTTTTTAGAAGGTGAAAGAAATTGAAATATAAATATGAGAAAGAAGCAAAAAATTATCAAGACCTGGCCAGTGGTAGAGTCCTCTATAATCAAAAAGGAGCAACTGCTTTCCCAGTCAGATTAGCAAGTGAGATATTCTTAAGGGCTAAGGCCTACTTAGAGCAGAAAAAGGTGAAAGAACCTATTTCTATATATGATCCTTGTTGTGGTGGAGGATATATGCTATCAATACTGTTTTTTTTGCACGGCAATTCTATCTCTAAAATATATGCTTCAGATATAGAAGAAGAGATGGTAGATTTGGCCAGGAGAAACTTATCGTTATTAAAATTAGAAGGTATTAATAAGCGCATTAATGAACTGCAGGAAGATATAGAAAAGTTTAATAAAGAGTCTCATAAAAAGGCCCTTAAGAGTGCTATTACTTTAAAAGAAACCTTAGATGGAATGGATTCCAATCCAGAAATAAAATGTTTTTTAGCTAATGCCTTAGGTGATAAACCTACAATAGATAAGGTATGTGAAGCTAAAGAAATTATAGATAAAGTAGATTTAGTAATTACTGATATACCATATGGAAATATTGTAGAATGGAACAAAAGTGCTACTGATGACAAAGAGAATATAGAACTGTTCCTTAATAATATGCTAAATTTTTTAAATGAGAGATCAATAATTACGATAATAAGTGATAAAAAACATAAGATAGAACACAAGAATTATCATAGAATTAAACATTGTACAATTGGTAAGAGAAGGATAAGTTTTTTAGAAAAGAATTAAAAATTGCAGAAGTATTAAAAAGGGGAGGAAGTAGCAGAAGAACTTAGAAAAAGCATAGTTTTTTGAAAATAATAAGTGATCAAGGGACTATATCATATAATTGCAATGTTGATTTTTTACTAAGTTATGATATAATATTTTTTAAAGGAAAATTAAATATCTGATATATATCTTCAGGGCAGGGTTAAATACCCGACCGGCGGTACAGCCCGCGAACTCTTTTTAAGAGCTGATCTGGTTTAATTCCAGAGCCGACAGTATAGTCTGGATGGAAGAAGATAAAATTGCTTTTGTTTTTATGTGCAATTATCTAGAACTTTTAGATCCCTGATGTATATCAGGGGTCTTTTTAGTTTCCTTATAATAATTAATGGGGGAATACATTATGCAAACAAGTAGTTCTAAAGTAATAAGGAAAGAAAAAATGAGTACAAATATAATGGTAAAGGTTTCTTTATTAGTAGCATTGTCTTATCTCTTAACATTCATTAGAGTACCATTGCCTCTGTTTCCTGAATATCTTAAATTGGATATAGCAGAACTCCCTGCTCTGATTGGAGCTTTTGTTCTTGGCCCTATACCGGGTGTAGCTATTATTCTAGTGAGGAATATACTGGACTTTTTAACAAAGACCAGTACAGGAGGAGTAGGAGAACTTTCTAATTTTATTGTGGGTAGTTCTTTTGTATTGACAGCAAGTATGATTTACCACTATAAAAAGAGTAAGACAACAGCTATAATAGGTGTAATTGTTGGAACACTGGCCATGACTACTTTGGGATTGTTATCGAATAAATACTTAATCTTTCCAATGTATGGTTTGCCAGCTGAGTGGGGATTCTTATTTACTTTTATAGTTCCATTTAATTTAATTAAAGGTGGATTAAACAGTGTAGTTGCGATTCTTGTATATAAGAAAATTGCTGGATTTTTAAAATAGTAAAATCATATAAAAATTAGTAAAATAAAAGGCTTATGTCTTCGCGGACATAAGCCTTTTTGAAATTTCTTAACTATATTAGATTGGTATAAAATAAAACCCATAACAATCCAAAAGCACTTAAAGAAAGTAGGCTATAGTATAGACGTGCACCTAGTTTCCAGTAATTCTTCCACCATATTAATATTGTAAAGAGAAAGATAGCTAGAGTAAGAATAGCCAAAACATAAGGTAAGCTAAGTACGAAATAAAATGTAACTGGATTATAGATATTAAAGACGATATCAGGAACCCCATAGGCTGGATTTATATTGGCAAAGATAGCAATAAAGCCTATAAAGAAGATAATAGTCGTTAAGGCAAAAGCTATTATAAGTCCACGTGCAGCTTTTTCCCATGGAGAGGCCTTTGTTTTTTCTTTTTTCAGCTTTCTTCTTATATAGGATACTGTCCAGCTAATCACTGTCATAATGAATAATACAATTGCTAAGAGAGTTAATAATCCAAGTACAGACATGGAGCCATACCAGGGGACTATAGTGTAGCTTAAAGGACCACCAAATACTAATAAAGTTTTGCCTTCAGTGTCGTTTGTAAAAGCCAGTTTATTTATTAACTGAGTACCATCAGTATTACGATTCTGAAAAAGCCCTTCTTCAATTTCCACAAACTGATCTGTACTTCCCATGAAGTTTGCAAGCAGGTAACCGTCAGCATTCACATCTATTCTTACTCGCTGAGCTATACCTAAAAGATATTCTAAGTTAGAAAAATTACTACGATTAGGGTGATACTCACCTCTGAATGATAAAGCATTTTCTTGAGTGTTTTCATTACTTACAGGGGAATAAGTGACTTCTTTTGGAAAATATCGATCCATAAAAGCCTGGAATAGTTTAACATGCTCTATACCCGTACCCCCACTATAAGATACGAAAAGACCTATATTATGTTCTGGTATCAGATAAAGGCAGCTGTAAAACAGTGTAGTTCCTCCACTATGACTTATAATCTGCTCACCATTAAATGATTCTCTAATAAAACCTAAAGCCATTCCATCAATTTCTGGATGGTGAGTAAACTGCTGACGATGCATCATCTCAGCAGTTTCTTCATCTAATATTTGCGTATCTTGATATCTGCCATTTTGTAAATGGGCTATCATAAACTTAGCCATATCTGATGCAGTAGTGCTCATAGCTCCTGCAGGTGCAGCGGGTATATATTCAAAAGCAGCCTTGTGATATTCTCCTCCTAGAAATTTATAGGCGCCAGTCATATCAGCAGCCAGATTTTCTGGTAGCGGCTGACGGAAGGTGCTATTATACATTTCGAGAGGATATAGTATATGCTCTTCAACATAGTCCTCAAAAGATTGTCCAGAAATTTCTTCTACAATATATCCTGCTAGTGCTGATCCATAATTAGAATAGGCCATAATTTCTCCTGGAGGAAAAACTCTTTCTGGTATATTTTCACGTAGATATTCTTCCAGGGAAAGCATTTTATCCTCGGAAAGAACAAATAAGTTTTCCATAAGCTCTTCAAATCCAGGTCTATGTGTCATAAGATGTTTCATAGTAATAGGCTTTGTTTCAGAATTAGAACTCTTACTAACAAACTCTGGAATCTTAAAATCTAGATATTTATTAATATCATCATTTAAATCAATTTCACCCTGTTCTACAACTTGCATTACAGCTGTCCAGGTAAATAGTTTGGAAACAGAGCCTGGACGGAAGAGGCTGCGATCTGGGTCAACAGGCACGCGATTTTCCAGATTCGCAAAACCATATCCTTTAGAAAGAAGTAATTCCCCATCTTTGACTACTGAAAGTGTAGCTCCTGGTATATTGTGTTCATCCAACTGGCTGTATATTACTCCATCCAGAAAAGCCTCTAGATCACTTGCTTCAATTGTTGCTGCACTTGAAAAGTTAGCAATAAAAACAAGTAAAATTACACAACATATAAAAGAAATTAAATTCAGTTTTAAGCAGCTAATCTTTTTAAATAAACAACAGTTTTTATTAATTTTTACCATCTCCCGTTCATCTTTATCTTAAGCTTATATCACTTTTTATTTAATAATGAAATTCTAGTAATTATATTCAGCAGAACTTGTATTTATCCTTTAAATTAGATTAAAAAGTCAAAAAAGAAAACAAGGTCTATTCAGCTTTAGAAAAAGGATTAAAAATGGAGTTAAAGAATATATAATATGGAAATACTTTTTTGAGAACAGAATTTTAAATTTAGACGATATATAATAAAAAGGTTTTGTGGAAATTATATTTTGAAATAGCAAAGGAGATAATTCAATGAGTTTTTTAAAAGTCAAAGGAAAAGATATTATAAACGCAAAAGGAGAAAAAGTTTTTTTAAGAGGTGTTAGCTTTGGTGGTTGGTTGAATATGGAGAATTTTATTACAGGATATATTGGATCTGAAAGTATAGTGAGAAGGGCTATCAAAGAAGAATTAGGAGAAGAACGATATATAGCTTTCTTTGAAAGCTTACTTGACTCGTTTATAAAAGAAAGTGACTTTAAATTTCTCTCAGAGATTGGTGTTACAGCTGTACGAGTACCTTTTAATTATAGGCATTTTGAGGATGACCTGCGACCTGGCGAATATGATGATACTGTATTTAAATATCTAGATAAGGTGATTAGCTGGGGAGAGAAATACAATATATATATAATTCTTGATTTACATGCAGCTCAAGGCTGGCAAAATGAGGGGTGGCACTCAGATAATCCTCACAATATTGCATTACTCTGGAAGAATAGAGATTATATAGAGAGGGTTAAAAATCTGTGGATACATATTGCTAAAAGGTATAAAGATAAAGATTATATTGCAGGATATGATCTTTTAAATGAGCCAGAAGCCCCTGATATAGATTCCCTTAATATGGTATATCACGAAATTGTAGATGCAATAAGAGCTGTTGATAAAAAACATATTATTTTTTTAGAGGGAAATAGTAAAGGAACGGAATTTGAGGGACTTGAAGAGCCTTTTGATGAAAATTTAGCATATAGTTCTCATAACTATAATCCTGCTACTCATGTGGCTCGTAAATATCCAGGATATGTTAATGGTACTTATATTGATAAAAAATGGCTAGAAGAAGCTTTTTTAGAGAGAAACAATTGGATTTTAGATCACAAACGACCATCATGGATTGGTGAGTTTGGAGCATTATATGATGGTTCAGAAAGCAATCTAAGTAGCTTTGATCTTGCAAGATTAAATGCTTTGAAAGATCAAATTGATATTTTCAACAAATATGAACAACACTGGACAATATGGACATATAAAGATATAGGGGTACAGGGATTAGTCGTGCCTAAAGGAGATTGTGAATACATTAGAAGGATGGGTCCAATTAATAAAATAAAAGAGAAACTTGGCTTAGATGTCTGGACTTCTAGAGATCGTGGACTTGTCCGTAGTGAAGCATTAAATATTGTAAGAAAAGTTGCTGATCTTACAGCAGAACATATGAAGGATTATAGCCTAGATTATAATGGCAGAGGATACTTTAAATTAGGTAGACAGGCTATAACTAGTTCTATTGCTAATACTATTGCCCCTTTATATGCAGACCAATTTCTTGACATGACTGTTGATGAAATAAAAGAAATGCATAGAGAAGCCTTTAGTTTTGAAAAATGCCAAAAAAGACAATACCTTATTGATGTTTTAAAGGAGCTATTAAAATAGATTTAAGTAATTAATCAAAAAGACAGAATGTCAAATTAGCAATCTGTCTTTTTGATTTTTATCATCCAATCCCTAACCCGCTAAGTCCCTTCTGTTATAGCCAAAAAAGCCGGCTACAGTAAAGAATAGTGCAATGAGAATAACTCCTATAACTATAGCCCAATTCATCTCATCAATAGGCAATTGAGGAACAATACCATAAGGGCTTAGACTTTCCATCCAATCTGGAAATTGTAGTATTCCACCTAAATATACCACAAAAAATGAATAGATTAGGTATACCCAGCTTATAATTGTTCGCTTTGGAAAAAAGCCTATTAAAAACCCAGAAATACCAATAATCACAAATGTTGATGGTAAATAAATCATAGCAGAATTAAAGATAGTGCTAAAAGAAATAGGGTCTTCCATTACTGTAGCTGCAGTAGCCCATAAACCAAAAGCAGCCAGGAAAAGAGTCGAAAAGCCAACGGCAAGAGAGATAGCTAAAAAACTTCCCATTACCTTGTTGCGAGAGACTGCTCTTGCATAAAGATGCTCTGTTCGATTTTTCATTTCTTCCTTCTTGAGTTTTAAAAAAAGCAAAACAGCAGGAACGGCACAGATTATTGCTATCACTGACATTAAGATAGATATGAATTGTTCTAATATAGGAAGTCCACCTTCAATTGCGAATATCTGTCTATACATTTCATTGGCCTCTAAAAATGTATCTAAATCACCAGCAACTGAACCATATGATGCCCCCAGCACAAAGGCCCCTATCAACCAGGAAATTATAGTAGTACGTTGTAATCTTAAGGCCAGGCCCAAAGGACTTTGTAAGAATCTAGAAGCATTAATTCTTCCCCCTTTTGATGGTATCAGTCCTGCTTCAAGGTCTCGAATAGCGTTAAGGTAGAAAGCTAGTATCAGAAAAGGAATAGCAGCAAGAACAGTAATTATAACAGGCCACCAGTAATTATTTACATAAACTTCGGCTCGTAAGATTAGACCAAGTGGTGATATTAAGGAAAGTACTTCACTACTAACATCACCAATTGAACGTAATAAATAACTCAGGCCTAAAAAAGTAAATGAATAGCCAATAGCTCCTCTAGTATTTTCTGTGAGTTGAGCAAATAGAGCTGTAATAGCAGTGAAGAATATGCCAGTTGCAGTTAAAACAGCCCCATATAAAATTGAGCCTTGTAAATCTATGCTTTCAATGCCAAGTACAGCTAATCCTATAGCTACTACTAAACCTAGTAGTATATTCACGCCAATAGATACGATTATAGTAGAAGCCAGATTAGATAAGCGTCCTACAGGTAGAGAACAAATTACTTCAATGCGACCACTTTCTTCATCGCCTCTGGTATGACGTATTACGATAAAGATGCTCATAATAGCAACTGCAAAAGCAGTAAAAAGAAGCATCATATGTGACATCATGGCACCGTATGTATAATTATCAAGTCCGTAGCCAGGACCTACCATTGCTGTCATGGCCGGGTTTCTCATTGTTTCAGCTATTGCATGAATATCTTGATCTGTGGGAAATAGTTCAGTGAAGGCCGGTGCAATAATTATTGTAAGTAAAGTAATTGCAATTATCCAGATAGGAATTCTGACTCTATCTCTATGTAAAATAAATTTTGCTAGTTGTCCTGTGTTTTGAAATTGATTTTTAGACATTATCACACACCTCCGTCTCCTTCATAGTGACGCATGAATAAATCTTCTAGTTTGGGTCCTGTACTTTCTAGTTTTACAAGATCATATTTGCTTATATATTTAATAATATCACTTAATTCTTCAGTATCTACTTGAAAAGTCAGAAGATCATCTTTTTCTTGAATATCATGAATTCCTTTGACTTCATCAAGAGAAGGTATTTCTTCTCTGGTTTTAATAGACATACTTGTTCGTGTTAGATGTCGTAATTCATCCAAAGAACCTGCTTCAATAATCTTCCCTTCACGTATGATGCTTACTTTATCACATAGTTTTTCTACCTCAGAAAGAATGTGACTGGAGAGCAATATACTTTTACCCTGTCTTTTTATATCCATGACACATTGCTGGAAAACCCTTTCCATTAAAGGATCTAGACCAGAAGTAGGCTCGTCTAAGATATAGAGGTCAGCTTCGGCTGCGAAAGCAGCAACTAGGGCAACCTTTTGTCTGTTACCTTTGGAATAACTACGGCATTTTTTAGAAGGATCCAGATCAAATTTTTCTATAAGTTCTTCCCGACGATTCTTATTATTTGAGCCTCGAAGTTTAACAAATAGATCAATAACCTCACCACCAGTTAAGTTTGACCAGAGATTCACATCACCAGGTACATAGGCTACTCTTTTGTGTATTTCCACAGCGTCATTCCAGGCATCTTTGCCAAAAATACTTGCATAACCTTCATCAGCTTTTATAATTCCCAGTAAGATGCGAATAGTTGTAGTCTTACCAGCTCCATTAGGACCGATAAATCCGTAAATTTCACCCTTGTTTACCTCTAAATCAACACCATCCAGAGCTTTTGCTTTTCCAAAATTTTTCTTTAAATTACTGGCTTTAATTACCGCCATTTTCGCCCTCCTTTTTTTGATCTCAATACTCATCTTTAATAAATTTGATAAAGTCTATAACTTACTTTTCTATAATTTAATCACTTTAAGCTTCTGACCGATGCTTTCAGTATTATTATAACATTTGTGAATGAGATGGACAATAAAAAAATGGCAAATTTATCCCAGGGTAAACTGCCTGGGCCTGTCCTTTAGGTCATCCATGAGGCCTAAGTAAGATTATATAGTATCTCTGGAAGTAAAGATGATATGATTAACAAGTAACACACAATAGTTGACACATACAACTATTGTGTGTTACAATTTATTCAGAACTATATTAGTATGGAAATTAGGAGGAATTCAATTATGAATAATAAAAAAAATCATACTGAACTAAGAGAGCTAATTAGATCATTTGAAAGAAAGCTTGGACTATTAGATGAAGAAATGAGTTGTTGTGGAATCACGCTTGCACAATGTCAGGCACTAGTAGAGATAGGTAGAGCTAAATCTATTTCATTAAAACAATTAGCAGAACTACTAAACTTAGAAAAGAGCACAGTAAGTAGAACAGTAAATAGTCTTGTGGAAAATGGATATGTAGAACGGAGGACTGACCCTGAAGATCGAAGATACATAAAAATTTCTCTATCAAAAGACGGTGAAAAATTATTCACTACGATAGAAAGTGACATGGACCGATATTTTGAGATAATATTTAATTCTTTACCTGAGAACAAAAAAGATCAGGTTCTGGAAAGCCTGGAACTATTGCTAAAAGCAGTTGACCAAATTGATTGCTGTTGAAGCTTAATAAAGTGAGTTCTTAGTTTCAGAGGGAGTTTTTTATCTCCCACTGAAACTTAGTAAAACGAATCCAGGAGGTTAGTGCCACTTATTTCCCACTTATAGAAGTGGGAGTTTTAGTGGCAGTTAGCTCTCGGATAAAACTTATTTTGCAAACAAGTATGAAAGTTTTTTAATGATTATTTGAGTACATATAGTGGGGGAGTGATTAAGTGAATAAATATAACTTACTTAAAACCTTGATTAATGATAGTGAAACCCTTGTAGTTCCTGATGCTTATGATGGATTGTCAGCCAAGATGATAGAGCTTTGTGGATTTAAAGCTGTGCAATGTTCGGGATATAGCATGTCTATTTCAAAAATGTTGAAGGATGAAACATTATTGACTCTTGAAGATAATCTTAAACGAACAAAAGAAATAGTAGCAGCTGTGGATGTTCCTGTGATAGCTGATGGTGAAGATGGTTATGGCAATAAAAATATTTTTAGACAAAACATAATAAAATTTATTGAAACAGGTATAGCAGGTATTAATATAGAAGATCAAATTCTATGGGATCCATATTGTTCTGAAAAGATTGTATCAATGGACAAAATGACTGATAAAGTAGACGAAGTCATAAAAATCAAAAAAGAGATGGGTATTGAAAACTTTGTTTTGAATGCCCGAACAGATGCTTTAAGAAGTCTTGATAATAGAGAAAAAGCACTAGGATTAGCTATTGAAAGGGCAAATACATATTTAGATTTAGGTGCAGATATATGCTTTATTGCATATGTTAAAACAAAAAGTGAGATAGAGATACTGGCAAGAGAAATTGATGGGCCTATTAGTATAGCGGCAGGTCTACCTTATAATATAGATGAATTTTCTATTAATGACTGTATTGAATTAGGTATAGCTAGAGTAAGTTTGCCAACACTTTTAATTTCGGGAGTTATGAAGAATATGAAAAGTATTCTCGATAGGGTGAGAGAAGAAGGTTCTTTTGAAGAAGTAAAAAATCAGATGATAGATTATCAGTATTTGCAAAAGATATTTTGAAGCATGATAACTCATATTTTTCCTAAATCATGTATATTAAAAATGAAAAAACACAAAATATATATGAGGTGATCAATGTGAATCTAACACAAAAAGAAAAAACGCTTTTAAAAGATCAAAAAAGTCATGAAGAAATATGTATTGAAAAGTACACAAATTATGCTCAACAAGCTCAAGACCCTGAATTAAAAAACTTGTTTAATAGCTATGCAGATCAAGAAAGACAACACCTAAATACTATCAATCAAATTCTTAGTGGTTCTGTACCTCAAACAGGTGGCAACTCACAAGGAAATCAACAAGGATCAAATCAGAATATGCAACAATCTATGCAAAATCAAAATTCAAATCAAGCTTCTAAGCAAAATATGCAGCAATCACAAAATCAGTCTCAAAATCAAGGTAATCAAGCTGGAATGACTAATCAAAAAGATGCTAAATTATGTACTGATCTACTAATGACAGAAAAATACGTATCTGGAACTTATGATACTGCTATTTTTGAATGTACTGATTCCAATATTCGTAGCGCTTTAAATCATATACAAAAAGAAGAACAACAACATGGAGAAGGTATTTTCAATTACATGCAAAATAATGGGATGTATAATCCTCAATAGATGGAAAAGGAAAAAATGCTTATATCAAATCGATATAAGCATTTTTTCTTATATTGTCAAAATTTCATTATAAAAAAAGTAAGTATAACTAATAACACTCATTTGACTAGGATTAAGGAAATCTGAAAGAGGATTAAATAAGCCTCTGTAGAATAATATATTATAGAATTGTTTATTCAATAAATAGGTTTTTCCTTACAATAAAAGAAGGTGATTAAGATGCAAAATGTAGGAAAGATAGATCGTACAATTAGAATTATACTGGGTTTAATATTTTTTTCGTTCATATTTGTTGTAGAAGGAGATAATAGGTTCTTACTTATAATAGCTGGGGCAATTCCTTTCTTTACTGGAATGGCAAGATACTGTCCAATATATAAGAAGCTTGGCATAAGCACAAATAAAGAAGAGAACAATTAAGTGAAAAATTCATATTACAAATTTTTCTTTTTTTAAAGAAGGAAATTTGAAAACTATAGGGAATTAATAAATTAGATTGACCTATTTAAATGATATTATAGGGGGTTATGCTTTTATGAGTAAAAACGAATTAAATGAGCATTATACAAATTCAAGTGACAATGCTTTTACTAATCTTATTATCGGTTTGGCTCTATCTGGGATTGGAATTTTTTTAATTATGCAGAATACAACTTTAGTGACTAATTTTTCCCTTATGGATATATTAGGATTTACTCCTCCTTTTGGCTTAGTCTTACTGCCTTTGCTTTTTGGAATTGGAGTTTTATTTTATAATAGTAAATCTATATTGGGATGGGTTTTACTTATATTTGGAATCGTAACAATTTTATTAGGTATTTTAATGGGCTTAAGGATAATTTTTAGACCGGTTTCCTTATATCAAGGTGTTTTAATGTATGGTATGACAGCAGCTGGGGCAGGTTTGATATTAAAAGCATTATCTCCAAAAAGAAATTAATAGAAGAGCAAGTTATAAAATTTAGATTTTTTCATTTAAATCCTAATTTTTATATAATTTATGAATATATTAATAGTAATATATAATTATGGAGGTGTTGGTGGTGAATGAAAAATCTTCTTTGAATTATAAGCTTTTAGTAATTTTAAATATTCTTGCCTTTATAGCTATGGTAGTGGTTAATTATCTAGCAAATGCTTTGCCTATTAATGATATTACTACGGGAGAAGTATCAGAACTATATCCAAATCTTTTTACACCAGCTGGATTTACCTTTGCTATATGGGGTTTGATTTATTTTCTACTGGCTGTCTTTGTAGCTTACCAATTAGTGTATCTGATAAAAGGAAGAGAACTAAACTTCGTCAGGCGCGTATCTTATCTGTTTCTAAGTTCTTCTTTGCTAAATATTGTCTGGATTTTTGCCTGGCATTATCTAATGATTGGCCTTTCTCTGCTAATTATGATTTTATTACTTATTAATTTAATTACTCTTTATTATAGAATACATGCAGCTTCTCGAGAAGAACCAGGGCTCATAATATCAAGAATAGCTTTTAGCATCTATGTGGGATGGATAACTATAGCAACTGTAGCCAATGTGACAGTATATCTAGTATCTATAGGCTGGCAGGGCTTCGGGCTTCCTGATTCTTTCTGGATGATTATTCTTACAATTATTGCTACATATATTATTCTTAGGTTTATGCTAAAAAATAAGGATTGGATATATGGACTTGTTGGATTATGGGCTTTTTTTGGAATTGTGTATAGGAGGTTGACTACAGAGCCTGTTGAAATATCTGTTGTGATAGTTTTGATAATAGCTATGATTGCAATAGCAGCAGGTATAATTAAGATAATACGCATGAGAAATTAAGTAAATAGCATAAGTTAAACCCCCGAAAAGGGGGTTTAACGTTTTATCTTCTAGCAGGTACACAAATTTCTTGACCTATTAAGAGGTATTCTGGATTTATACCTGGGTTAAGCCTCTTCAGTTCCTGGACACTGGTGTTTAGTCTTTGTGCGATTGAATAATAAGTGTCTCCACGTCTAATTGTATATCTTCTTGAACCAGCTGGACATCTTGGTGGTGGTGTAGCTACCGGAATACATATTACTTCTCCAACCCTTAAAAAATCCGGATCAAAATAAGGATTTGCTTGCCTGAGATCATCGACAGAAATATTAAATCGCCTTGCAATGGAGAAGAAGGTATCACCAGCTCTAATTGTATAATAATTTCCTTCAGGACATGGTGAATAATGCCTTTGTCTTGGGACACATATTCTTCTTCCGACTTGCAATCTATCATAGTCCACATTAGGGTTTGCAGATATTAGAGCAGATACAGTAGTATTGTAACGTCTGGCTATACTGTAAAAAGTATCACCTGCTCTAATAGTATAAGCAAAGGTATTAGGAGGGCATTGAGAAAGCATATTAAACTCTCCTTTCGAAGTAATTCTACTATATTATATTCTCTTATCTAAAAATAGTTAATATTTTGCAAAATAGGACAAAATAATATCAAAAAAATCCCTCCTGACGTGTTTAGCAGAAGGGATATTTTTTATTCTTAATTAAAATTTTAAAAATTAAACTTAAAATCGAAACCAAAATTAAAGTTAAATCCACTTTCTTTTTCTTGTTCTTCTTTTATTTGTTTTTGTTCTAATTCTTTATAGAAAGTCTTAGGGTCCAATCTCTGACCACGACCTTCTTTTCTAATAACTTCACCACTGCGGTGATTTTTAAAGTAGTATTCGTATTTATTATTAGCAAATATAACCTTTAACTTTTCTGTAACATTAGAATCTGAGTAATAGTACTCATATTTGTTGTTTTTACTTTCTATTTTCTCCGTAATATTATATCGACTATTTTTATAAGTATATGTGTATGTGTTACCTCGTCTCCTTATTATTTCTTCTTCATATCTTCCTGTATGTTTTTCTTCGAAATTTCTTCTATTACTTGTAGGGAGAAGCCTTCTACGACCTGGATTTTGATTATGTAGTTCTATTAATCCATCTTCAAAAATAATAGGTGGCATTCCAAAATAAAGAGAAAGCTGGCTTAAGTTATTTCTATGATTTTTTATAAACTCCAGATCATCTTCGTTTATAGATCTATCAGAATTTGAATATAGATATAAAACAAAACTAAGGTCTTTATTGGATAGATTTAATTCAGCAATATAATCATATTGATTCTGAGTAATATTGAATAAGTTTAGGTAGAATTCTATTGAGTTTTGGGCCTGAACTGTCTGTAAAGAAAAAGTACTTATTGTTAAGATTGCTAGTATTAATCCTATTTTAATGCTTAATTTATTCATTTAGTCAACTCCTATGTATTTTATATGTATAAAATAATTATAATTCCTATCTGAATTATCTGCAATAGTTTTCTCTGATTATTTTATGGTAAATTATACACCAGCAATGCTTGATATGATTAAAAAACTAATATATGAAGGTTTATCAAAAGCTATGAAGAATATAAAAAATAGTCTTAGAGTAGTTTGTAAGTATTATAAGCATAGCTTTGATATTTTCATTTTGTACTTTTTTAAAAGGGGTTGAGTAAAATATGTTATTAAGAATAATCAAAAGCTTTTTTAATTTATTTATAGATGAAGAACAAGAATATATTGACAGAAAGATTAGAGAGTATCATGATCTTTTTTATAAGACTGGCAAATATCCATTAAATCCTAAGCAATGTGAGGCTGTCATTAAAAATAAAAAATATAATCAAGTTATTGCAGCAGCTGGGACAGGTAAAACCACTGTTCTAGCATATAGAATAAAATATCTTATTGAAGAAGGAATAGATCCTAAAAGGATATTAGCTATTACATATTCAAAAAAAGCAGCTAAGGAAATGGAGATACGCTTAAAAAGACAATTTAGTATAAATAAGGTTGAAGTAAGGACTATTCATTCTTTTGCTTACAAGATAATTAGAAAAGAATATAAGGAACCCCAATCAATTGTAACAGCATATGAAATGAAAAAATTTATAAGAAATGAAATTAATCATTTAATTAATAACGATGCTGATTTTCAAAATTATTACTTTAAGTTTTTCAGATATTATCATAATGAAGAATTGAATAATTCAATTTTTGAAGACGATACAGAGTTAATTACTAAGATGACAATTAATAATTTTACTTTGCTGGATAATTTCATAATGTTTATAGATCTTGCTAAAAAGAATAATATTAAGGTAGAAGAAATAGAGAAACTTTTAAATAAAAATAATGAAAGTCAATATTACTTTGGATTAAGCGCAAAAATACTATATGAGAAATATCACTTATATTTATTAAAAAATCAAAAGCTTGATTTCAATGATATGATTTATAAGTCTATTGATATATTAAAAAAGAAGCCAGAAAAGTATTATAAAGAATACGATCATATGCTAGTTGATGAGTTTCAAGATGTATCCCTAGCTCATATTAAGTTTATTAAAAATTTTTTTACAAAAGGTTCAAATATGAACTTATTCTGTGTAGGTGATGATTGGCAAAGTATTTATTCTTTTCAGGGTTCAGAACCAAAATATTTTATCAAGTTTGAAAATTATTTTGGACAGGCAGCAAAAACATATTTAACTGATAACTATAGGTGTCCAGCTACAATACTGGATGCAGGAAATTCATTAATTTCAAATAATAAAAATCAAATTAAGAAAAAAGTAAGGGCTAATAATAAAAATGATTCAAGGCCCGTTTTACATATCTTAGAAAAGAAATTGAACTACAAAGATTTTCTTGCTAGATATACTTTAATTTTGCTAAAAAATTTATTAAAACAAGGTTCTAAGCCATCGGATATTATGATTCTATGTCGGTATGATGAAGCTGTTCCTTATCTTGATAAAGTAAAAAATTATTTAAGAAAAGAAAAAATACCCTATCAAGGAAAATCTAATGATTATTATAATCCTAAAGACCAATCAAGAAAACCTAAAAACGCTGTTTCAGTATTTTCTATTCATCAATCTAAGGGATGTGAGGCAGATAATGTAATCTTAGTTCATGCAGTTGCTAAAGGTCCTCATAGCTTTCCAGAAGCAGCGAGGGAAAACGAATTATTAGATACAGTCAAAATAAATAAAGTGGACCATCTTGAGGAAGAAAGAAGACTCTTCTATGTAGCTATGACACGTACAGCTAAAAATCTTCATATTCTAAGTCAAGAAAATAATATATCACCGTTTATAAAAGAAATACGACCTTATATAAAAGTAAAGAAAATAGTCAGTAATTCAACAGAGACTGCTGAATATATAGATATAAAAGCTAAAGTTGAAACTCTTTGGAAAGAACATAGTTCAAAGATAAAACAAGTAGGATTATTAAAAACCAAGGCAGGGAAAGTTGTCAAGTTTCTATCCTGGGAAAATGCTAATGCTCCACTGCTCGAAGAAAATAGATGGTATGAATTACGCAAGTTGAAAGTATCTGAATTTAATAATAAAAGACAATTAGTGCTTACTAGTATTACTGAGGTAAGTCATTTAACAAAAAAGCATTAAAAACTCCACTTAAATCTTTGATTTAAGTGGAGAAAGACAAGAATTATAAACATCCCACTTGGCAATCTATTGCCTCGGATTTGCTGACTATGAATTTAAACATTCATTTGGTCATCTATTTTTTCTTTTAGCCAGCATGCTATTAAAAACCAGCTACTGTATATAATCAAGGGGATAAAAAGTCGCTCATACTCCCATTGGATAATATGTACATTTCCCAAAAAATTAGCAAATAAGGTACTATAAGCCCCAGCAGTAACTATGTAAATGTATTTAATTATTTTATCTTCTGGTAAGAGGTAAAAAAACATGATAAACCATATTGACCATGCTATAGGTGGGAATAAAGGTAATCTAAATCCAAAGGGTAAATAGTTAACATAAAAATCAATACCAATGATTTTTAATAATAATAGGAGAATAATATCTCCAACTCCACCTAAAAGAATAGCAGGTATGGCCAGCTTTTTAATTTCTACTCGCGGAACAAGAATTATTAAGATTATGCCAAGAACAGATGTATAAATAGGGTATATCCAAAAAGTTTCCATAAATGATAGACTCCTTACTGAGTGAAATTAAATCAACAAATACTTTTTATTTAAATTTATGATATGTTTTTTAACGAAATATATACATTAACTTTACGTTTCCTCTATGAGACTTAGCATTCGAAATCAAATTCTAGTATTTTTGAGGTTTTTGTGATAAAACAAGGAATGAAGCAAAAAATGTAGAATAATTTATATGATAGTAAAAATAATATTTACTGTAATTGTAAAATTTTCAGACGAAAGGTGTGTTAATAGTGAAAATAGTAATGTTAGAATCAATAAGTATTACAGAAAAAGAACTAGAGAAATATCGTGAAGATCTTGAAAAGGCAGGTCATGAGCTAATAGCATATCAAGATAGGGTTGAAGATGACGATGTCTTGATAGAAAGAGCAAAAGAAGCTGATATTCTTATAATCACCAATTTGCCACTTTCAGCAAATGTAATAAACTCATGTCCTAATTTGAAAATGATTTCAGTAGCTTTTACTGGTATTGATCATATTGATATGGACGCATGTAAGGAAAATAATATTACAGTTTCTAATTCTTCTGGATATGCAAATCAAGCAGTTGCAGAACTGGTATTTGGTCTTGCTATTTCTATTATGAGAAATATTATACCATGTGATAAAGCCACTCGTGATGGTAAAACTAGGACTGGCTTAGTTGGAAACGAGATATCTGGCAAAACATTTGGAATTGTAGGACCTGGATCGATTGGACAGAAGGTTGCTGAAATAGCTAAAGCATTTGGTTGTAAATTATTAGCTTATGGTACTAGCCAAAGAGAAGAAGTTATCAAGCTAGGTGCTGAATATGTAAGCTTAGAAGAATTAATGGAAAAAAGTGATATTGTCAGTCTTCATGTACCCTTATTAGAATCTACAAGGAATTTGATTGATAAAGAGAAATTGGCTTTAATGAAATCAAATGGTATTTTGATTAATGCAGCCAGAGGCCCTGTAGTAGATAGTCAGGCTTTGGCTAATGCTTTAAATAATGAGGAAATTGCAGGAGCAGGTATAGATGTATTTGAAATGGAACCGCCAATACCAGGAGATCATCCACTTTTAAATGCAAAAAATGTAGTGCTAGCACCACATGTGGCCTTTGCTACAGATGAGTCATTTATAAAAAGAGCAGTCATTGTCTTTGAAAATATTGATAAGTATTTAGCAGGAGATCCACAGAATGTAATGAATTAAAAATAAAGATTTCTACTATTAGATTCAGTTAAACATATAAAAATTAAATATATAAAATATTGTTTTCTCAGGGGATGATAAACAATGCAAAAGTTATCAATGAACAGAGAAATACCAATAAAGAAAAAATTTGATCTAATTGTTTGTGGTGGTGGTCCAGCTGGAATTGGTGCAGCTATTGCGGCTGCCAGACAGGGAATAAAGGTGGCATTAATAGAAAACAATGGCTTTTTAGGCGGTAATATAACTGCTTCTTATGTAGAAACCTGTAATCATTTCTTATGGAAGCATCCCTATCAGGTGACTGGTATTTATAAAGAAATAGAAGATGAGTACAGAAAAGAGTATGATCGCTCAGATGATATCAGAACAGATATGGACCCACATCGTTTTTCCAGTGAATATCTGAAAGTCTTTTTAGATAAGAAGATGGAAGAAGAGGGGGTATGGCTTCGTTTACACACAAGGGTATCTGATGTTATTGTGGAAGATAATATTATTAAAGGAGTAATAAGTTCAAGCAAGTCAGGCTTTGAAGCTTTAATGTCCGATGTAGTTATTGATTGTACTGGAGACGGAGATATTGCAGCAAGAGCAGGTGTTCCTTATGAACAAGGTCGTGATAATGATGGTCTGGTACAACCAGGGACAGTTAATTTTAGACTTGCTGGAGTTAATAGCAAAAAAGTTAAGGAAATATTAGACGAAAAAGGGATCCAATATTATTATGATATATACCATGAGAAAGTTGCAGAGGGTGTCATTGATATGGGATATAAAAGAATGGGTTTTCCTATGGGAAGATTAACAGAAGGCGGGCAGATTACTTATATCAACTTTTGTAATGCTTATAAGTTAGATCCTACTAACGCAGATGACATAACAAAAGGAGAAGTGCTGGCTCGTGAACGAGTTATGAAATTATTTAACTTTATGAGAGACTATCTACCTGGATTTGAAAAAGCTGAACTCGCCTCCATTGCACCTTCAATAGGTTATCGGGATAGCAGAAGAATTAAAGGGGACTATCGTTTGACAGAAGAAGATATAGATAGTCAAAAAATGTTTGAAGATAATATTGCCCTTTATCCTAGAGTCTATGATATTCTATCTCCAACAGGAACCTGGGATGATCATGTTTATGTAGTTGACTTAGATAAGGAATATGGCATCCCCTATCGATCATTATTGCCAGTAAATATTGAACAGTTACTGTTAGCGGGAAGATGTATTAGTACAGATCATATGGCAGAGAGCTCTGTACGTGCTATATCTGCATGTATGGCTACAGGTCAGGCTGCAGGTACAGCAGCAGGAGTAGCTATAAAAAGTAATACTACTGCTAGAGATGTAGATGTTCAAGATCTTCAGGAGGAGTTAAGGAAACAGGGAGTTAGCTTATAAAACTTCTTGTAGACTTATAATTTTACTTTTTGATTTATAACATTTCGGGAAGAAATATTATCTTCCCGAAATGTTTATTATACTTTTCATTAAGAAGTAAGTAAGATCCTGATATAGGTCATAATAGAGCAATTGAATTAAGTAACCAAGTGACTAGTGGAGAAAAATGGAATATCTTTATACTGGACCTATCTTTTATATAATTAAACATTGATATCTTCAATCTTTTTATCTATCTTTTTAAGTATTAAAACCATAGCAATACTCCATAAAGATACACTAAGCATATGAGTTACGACTGTCTTAAAAGGAGCATGATCTATACCTGATATTTGTAAAATATAAGGTATAGAAAGTAAAATATACCAGGTAGTAATCCCGAATAGTACTCCTTTGAAGAAAATGTGTTGACTGGAAATATAGGGGAGAATAAAAGAAAAAATAGCTCCTAAAAGACCCATGAATACATACATTGCTGCAAAAAAGAAAAGTGTTTGAATAAATCCATCTGGTTCTTGTCCCATTATAAACAACCCCATATAATCTGACCAAAGAAATGTACTAAGGTCAAGAGCTATAGCCCCATTATTAATCACTGTGGGAACGATACTGGCAAAAAAACCTGCTATAAATCCATTATAAACTCTATCTTTTTTCATTAAATATACCACCTTTTGATATCTTAATTTCTTATATCTATTATTAACATATTTTAGAATCTTAATTCTATAATATTAAAGGGATTCTTTTCAAATAAAAACTAGCTATCTTTTTAGAATAAAAGGTAGCTAGTTTTTTCTACGCTTAGATAAAAAAATCATTAGATAATTGAGTAGTTATTCTACGCAAGACTAAAAATGCCAAACTACATGTAAAAATATACTTGACAGTTATATTTTTACATGTTAAATTATAAAAAAGGAATTTTAAAGCAAAAACATTCATTGTTTTATATATGTGGAATATATTATATATAGCCTATCTGGGATTCATTGTATTTAAAGTCTTATTATAAGAGGTATTTCTAAGAGAAATTTAAAGATAAATAAAGAGAAAAATTATTTAAAAGACTTATATAAGTTAGGAGAATATAATGGATATCAAAAAGATTATAAAAAAAGCAATTCCTTTTATAATAGCCATAGAGATAATTTATTTTACAAGTTCTTTTCAGCAACTTGGCTTTGGAATAATAATAGGGGCTTTATTAGTTGAAATCATAAATTTTAAACAATTGAGTTTAAATTCTATGGATAATAAAGAAGAAAGTCTAGAAGTAAAAGATTTTCAAGAGATAAAGCTTTCAAAAGATATGATAACTTATAATAATGACATAGTAGTATTTATTGAAGAATTAAAATCACAAATTACTAATTTTACAGATTCTAAATATTATCGTGAAAGTGCTCGTCTGGCATTAAATCAATTACTTAGAGTAGTAGAGAAGTTTGAAACATTTAAAAATATACTGGATGTAAAATTTGATCAAGAAGAATTAAGCTATAATAAATTTATGAGTGTAACTGAAGATGTTTATTATAATATATTAGAAAATTTAGAGAGAGTTAAAAACGTTTATCAATCTATAGATGATATTAATGTAAAATATATAGATTCTAGAATAGATACTTTGGAGAAAAAAAGTGATTTAAGTAAAGAGATGACAGAGGAGTTACTCTCTTTAAGAAATAAAAAAGATATGCTCATCAATGAGTTAAATTCTGTAGACAAATATATCTCTATTAATGAAAAAGCAATTACAGATATTGATAATATGAAAATAAAATTAGGAAGCTTAAAAACATCTTCAAATCAAAGCAAAAGAGAATTTGAAAGAAGTCTTGCTGAGTTAAGGACGATGGCTAAAAGAATAAATGACTATTCAGCTTGAAGATAAAAATGTATTTTCTTCTTACAGAGTGTACTTTCGCTGAACTTTTAATTATGAAAGCGGCTTAAAGAGTAAAGTTTATTAGTATCTGATTATCCATAGAAAGGAGAAATCAATCATGGAGTATTTTCAATATGCTTTTACAGGTATCAATTTAATTCCTTCAGTTTTTTTATCTCTTCTAATATCTTATTGGCTCTTAATAATCCTTGGATTCTTTTCTTTTGATCTATTTGATTTAGATCTAGGTTTAGATCTAGATCTTGAACTAGATTGTGACTTAGATTTAGATTGTGACTTAGATCTAGACGCAGATCTAGACTACTCATCTGATAAGTACTTTGATGGGGGTGTAGAATCGAAACAGCAAAAGAAAAAGAATGTCTCAATAAAGTATTACCTGTATAAAATATTAAACTTTCTTAATATAGGTGCTGTTCCTTTAATGATATACTCTACTATCTTAATTCTTGTATTGTGGGTTTTAAGTATGTTAACTTACTACATAAATATTTCACCAAATTCTATTCTTGGAGTTTTAATTTTTATGCAAAACTTAATAATTTCTCTTTTTATAGCAAAAGGAATTACAGAACCATTTAAAAACTTTTTTGCTTCTATGGAAGATAGGAGTAATGTAAGAATTATCGGCAAAAGCTGTGTTTTAAAGTCTAATTTGAATTCAGATAATATTGCTCAAGGCGAAATTGATCTTGATGGGTATCCTATTGTAATAAATGTAAAATCTTTAGGAGAAATGATTTTAAAAGGCAGCCAAACAATTGTGGTATCTAAAGAAAAAGATAAAGATTTATATATTGTTAAGGAGAAAATATAGAAAAGAATTCTTCTTAACATGTTTTTTAATATAACATAAGGGGGAAGTTGAATGTTAGAAATGATAATCTATGTTGTAATAGGGGTTGTTTTACTACTTTTTGTAGCCTTTCCATTGTTATTGCTTTTATTCTACAAGAAGGTAGAACAAGGAACTGCTATTGTAAAAAACGGAATAGGAGGTTCAAAAGTATCCTTTACGGGAACCTGGATTGTACCTATCTTGCATCACTGGGAGAAGATGGATGTCTCTATAAAAAGAGTAGAAATCGAGAGAAGCGGTAAAGATGGTTTGATTTGTAAAGATAATTTAAGAGCTGATATTAAGGTAGCCTTTTTTGTTAGGGTAAATCATACAGAAAAGGACGTACTAAGAGTAGCTAAGTCTTTAGGAACAAAAAAAGCTTCAGATACTGATACTTTAATGCGCTTCTTTGATGCTAAATTTTCTGAAGCCCTAAAAACAGTAGGTAAGAAATTCGAATTTACTCAACTATATACTGAAAGAGATACTTTTAAAGAAGAGATTTTACAGGTTATAGGAACTGATCTTAATGGTTATGTTTTGGATGATGCTGCTATTGACTATTTAGAACAAACAAAAGTGGAGAACCTAGATGAAGACAATGTTCTTGATTCAGAAGGTATAAAGAAAATTATCGAATTAACTGCAGAACAAGCCATTAGAGCAAATGAAGTTAGAAGAAATAAAGAAAAAACTATAGTAAAACAGGATGTAAGTGCTAAAGAAGCTATCCTGGAACTTGAGCGACAACAAGCTGAAGCAGAAGAAAAACAAAAGAGAGAAATAGCTAATCTAAAATCAAGGGAAAATTCACAAATAATAATAGTAGATGAGGAAGAGCGACTAAAATCAGAAAGAGTAAGAATAAAAACAGATGAAGAAGTTTCAATAGCTGAGGAAAATAAAGATAGACAGATATTAATTGCAAGAATAGCTAAAGAAGGAACCGAAGGTGTAGAAGCAGAAAGAGCAAGAAAGCAAACAGAACTAGAAGTAACAGAAAGAGAAAGAGTAGTATCCCTTGCTGAAATTGAAAAAGAAAAAGAAATAGAAAAAGAGAAAAAAGGTATGCAAGAAGTAATACGCGAGAGAGTAATAGTAGAAAAATCAGTAGCTGAAGAAGAAGAAAAAGTAAAAGATACAAAAGATATTGCTGCAGCTAACAGAGAAAAGACAGTCAGTATTACTAAAGCAGAAGGAGAAGCAGAAGCTAGATCTATTGATAAAGTAAAACTGGCAGAAGCAGATAGGAGAAGTGCTCAAGAGTTAGCAGAAAAAGAACTTATACTTGCTGAGACTGAATTAAAAACTTCACGTCAAAAAGCAGAATCCATAAAAATAATGGCAGAAGCTAATATCGAGGATGCAGCAGTTCAAGGAATTTCTGAAGCAAGAGTTATGCAAGCAAAAGCTGAGGCCATTGAAGCAGAAGGTGCTTCTAGAGCTAAGGTTGAAACCATGCAAGCAGAAGCAGAAGCTGAAGGAATTAATAAAAAAGCAGAAGCTATGAAAAACTTAGATTCTGTAGGAAAAGAACATGAAGAGTTCAAACTAAAACTAAATAAAGATAAAGAAGTAGAATTAGCTAGAATAAATATTGAAGCAGAGATAGCAAAAGCACAAGCGCAAATAATTAAAGACGGTCTATCAAATGCTAATGTTGATATTGTAGGTGGAGACTCAATCTTCTTTGATAAACTTGTAAATTCAATCACTAGAGGAAAGCAAGTTGATAGATTAGTAAACAACTCTGCTGTTATAGGAGATGTAAAAGATACATTTTTTAATGGGGGTTTAGAAGATTTTAAAAAACAACTTAAAACTCTAATGGGTAATATGAATCTTGATTCCAAAACAATTAGGGATCTGACAATTTCAGGTGCTATAATGAAATACATGAATGATTCTAATGGTAGCCCAAATCCACTTAGAAGATCAATATTGGATAAAGCTCAAAAATTGGGGATAGAAAATGAACCAATAACATCAATAATTGAGTAAGGGGATTGTTATGGATAAAGAATTAAACAAAGAGAAAAAGCAGGAAAGCTTTGGCTCCTATAATGTCATTAGAAATCGATTAAATGAAGGCTCAAGTCTTCTAAAAGATAAATTAGAAGAATTAGATCAAAAAAGAGTAGATATATATGGTCAAATAAAAAATAGTTTAAAGAAAAGTGAGGCCATAGTTACAGAAAATAGTTGTATTACTAGAGATATTGTTCCAGTAGGAAATAAAGTTATTCTGGGATACAATGTGCATGTAGGCTTAAAATCAGAACTTGAACTCAGTGATGTCTTTACAATATATAGCTATAATGGAGATAGGTTTGTAAAGGAAGATTATTCTTTAATAGATAATGAAAAATTCAAAAGTGATTTTAAAGAATTATACAATTACTATAAGGATAGCTTTTTTGCAAAATTCCATGAAAAAAATAATTTTATTTATATGGTCTTTCAAAATGGTGATAAAGTAGATGATATAAAAAGTTTCAAATGGGTATTAAAAGAAGACGATACAATAGAATACCTTGGAAATAGATATAGTCATGAAATATCTTATCCTAGTCAACAAGAACTCGAATGGATCGAGACTACAAGAGATGATCAGGTAGCTGGTTCTCATCCTCATATATCCATTGAAGATCGTCTCTTTGTAGAAACAATAGCTGGGACATTAACCTTAAAAATTGAAAATAACACAAATTCAGGAGAAGGAATTTATGAAGAAGAGGTAGAACAGAAAGATCAAAATCTTAATGATGCCAATATATTTTACTCTATAGTAGGAAACCTTATTTTACTAAAAATAAAACCTTATCAGGAAAATGAGTATAGATATCTTGTTTTTAACGAAAAAACTAAAGAAGTACAGAGAATTGATTCTATAGGAAAGTCAGTAGTATCATTACCAGAAGATCATGGTATAATCTTCCCAGATGGTATTTATCTACAATCAGGAGGTTTTAAAAAATTTGAAGTAAATTATGAGAATGTAGTATTTCAAAACAAAAAAGCTTCTATAAATGGTGAAGATTATCAATACTTTTTTTATGATTTAAAAACAGGAGAATACTATATTCATAATTACAATATAATTCATCAGGATATTGAGACACCTTTAATATGTAATGGTTATTCTCATTTTGATAATGGAGAGATGCTTGTATTTAAAGCAGAACAGGAAGCGAAAAGGAATCATACCATACAAATCTGGCAGACTAGTTTTGCTGATAAGATATTAGTAAAAAAAGAAGAAAAAAAGAATGATTTTTTATATAATATTGGCAATAAAGAGATAGTTAGGTTTATGGCTGATTGTTATTCCTTATATAACTTATTACAAAAAGATGATAGCTATTATGGTTTATATATTGACATAGTTAAAGATGCAGAAAAAATTATAGACAATTATTTTTGGATTGACAATGAGGAAGCTTTAAATATCAAAGAATCTCTGTTAAAGATTAAAGAAGCAGGGGCAGTCGCTATAAAAGAGTTTGATAAGGTTAACAAGATAAAAAATATTACAGCAGAACAATACAATCAAGTTAAAGAAAAAGTAGAAGATATTAGTAAATCAATAGGCTACACTTCTTTTGAAAGCATTAATGATTTTGTAAAATACTTGATAGAGGTAAGAAAATTAAGAGGAGAAATAGCCGGTTTAAGAGACTTACAATTTGTTGATATAGATAAAGTAGAAAACTTAGCAAATATGCTTAAAGAAAAAAATGATAAGTTAGCAAAAGAATGTGTAGATTTCTTATTAAAAGATGAAAGCCTAAAACCTTATATTGAAAAGGTAAAGACAATAGAGAATGAATTAGATGAAGTTGAAAAGGTTGTTGATGGAAAGTCATTAAATGAAAAAATAATTAGTGCATCAGAAGAATTAGAAATGTTAATTGATATAGTGAATAATTTAAAAATCGAAGATTCAACAAAAACGGCTGAGATTATTGATAAGATTTCTGTGCTTTTTTCAAACTTAAATCAGAGTAAGGCTAAATTAAAAAATATAATAGATAATTTGAATTCTAAAGAAAAAGAAGCAGAATTTTATTCTAAACTAAATCTTTTAACTCATGCTGTCTCTAACCATTTAGATTTATCTAATACTGTGGCAAAAACTGAAGAATATATGTCAAAAATAATAATTCAGATAGATGAATTAGAAAGTGAGTTTTCTGATTTTGATGACTTCCTGGTAATGTTAACGGAAAAAAGGGAAGATATCATATCAACATTTGAAGGGAAAAAACAGCAGTTAATTGAAAAGAAAAATAGAAAAATTGCTTCTTTAGGTAATGCAGCAGATAGAATATTGAAGAATTTAGAAAATAGAATACAATCTTTGGAAGAAGTAAGTGCAATTACTGAGTTATTCTCTACTAGTCCTATGGTAGAAAAAATAAGAGATATTATAGAACAGTTAATTGAACTTGGGGATAGTACTAAAGCCGATGATATCGAAAACAAGTTAAAATCTCTAAAAGAATCTTCTGTAAAACAGCTTAAAGATAAAAATGAACTATTTTTGGATGAAAATACAATTAAATTTGGCAATAATCAATTTCTTGTTAACAATCAAAAGGCTGAACTTAGTTTATTGAAAAAGGAAGATGGATTCTATTTTCATATTTCAGGTACAGATTTTTGGGAAAAGGTAGATGGAGGAGACTTTATTAACTATCAAGCTGTTTGGGAACAAGAACTTATATCTGAAAATGACAATGTCTATCGTGGAGAATTTCTAGCATACAATATTTTTAAAAGATATCAGGAAGATAAGTCTTTAAAAGACTTGTATAAAGAGGGTCAGCAGAAATTAGAGAAAATCGTAAAAGAATATATTCAAAATCACTCCAATGAATACTATACAAAAGGAGTTCATGACCATGATGGCCAAAAGATACTAAGTGCTATAGTAGACACTTACCTTGAATTAGAACTGGCTTCATATAATCCTAAAATCAGAGCTATAGCTAATATTTTTTGGGAAATTGGCCTGGAAAAAGAAGTAAAAGAAAAACTGGCTAAAAGATTGAAGGCTGCAAATCTGATCTCTAAACATTCCAAAAGGGATTTGCTTCTAGGGTTTATCCCGGCATTAAGTCAGGAAATAAGATCTTTTTTGGAAAAAAATAAGTGGATAGAATGTAGTTCATGTGAAAAAGTAGCAAAATATCTGGCTGAAGAAATTAGTCAGAATGAAAGTTTTGTTTTAAGTGCAGAGGCAGCTAAATTATATGAAGAATTTAATAACTTTCTGATTTCAAATAATGGGAAGAAGGATTTTAAAGAATCTATAGAAAAATTAGATGAAGATATAGAGGGAAAATATATATTGATATATGAATGGTTACAATCTTATTTATATGAGAAAGAAATATCTTCTAGTGATTATATATACGAAGTATTGGCTATCTTGATCTTCGGGGATTATTCGAAAAGAAGAATTGTTAATAAAAAATCAGAAATAAGTATAAATAAGTTGTTTGGAAACCATAAAGTAATTGATAATAGTAAATACAAAATAAATCTAGTAGACTATTTTGATAAAATGGATAATTTCACAAATGAGATAATACCTCTATATAAAGAGTTTCAGAAACTTAAGTTTGAAAAGATTAGAACTATTAAAAAGGAACTTAATTTTGAAGATTTAAAACCAAAAGTTTTAACATCATTTGTTCGTAGTAAGTTGATTGATAAAGTATATTTGCCCTTAATTGGTGATAATTTAGCCAAACAGATAGGTACAGCAGGAAAGAGTAAGAGAACGGACAATATGGGAATGCTCTTGATGATTTCTCCACCAGGCTATGGGAAAACAACCCTTGTAGAGTATGTTGCTAATAGATTGAATATGCTCCTAGTTAAAATAAATTGCCCCACTATTGGTCATGGAGTTTGCTCTCTTGATCCTACAGAGGCCGAGAATGCTAGTGCTAGAGAGGAAATTAAAAAGCTAAACTTAGCTTTTGAAATAGGGAATAATGTGATGATTTATTTAGATGACATCCAGCATTCAAATCCAGAATTCTTACAGAAGTTTATCTCTTTATGTGATGGGCAGAGAAAGATAGAAGGTGTTTACAAGGGACTTAGTAAAAGCTATCAGTTTAGAGGAAAAAAGGTCTGTGTAGTGATGGCCGGTAACCCTTACACTGAGAGTGGAGATAAATTCAAGATTCCTGATATGCTAGCTAACAGAGCAGATGTTTATAATTTAGGAGATATGTTGAGGGAAAATGAAGAAGCATTTAAGTTAAGTTATATAGAGAATTCAATTACTTCAAATAAGCATCTAAATGCTATTTATATGAAGGAGCCAGAGGATATCTATAAACTAATTCAAATTGTAAACACAGGAAATAGAGATGAGATTAACTTAAGTGGAACTTATACTGAGGAAGAGATAGAAGAAGCTTTAAGTGTTTTACGAAGTTGTCTTAAAATAAGGGATGAAATATTACGGGTAAATATGGAGTATATATATTCTTCATCTCAGAATGATGAATATAGAACAGAACCTCCATTTAAGTTACAAGGATCTTATAGAAATATGAATAAAATCGTAGAAAAAGTAGTTTCTATTATGAATGATGGGGAAATAGATGCATTAGTAGAAAATAGCTATATCAATGATGCTCAGACATTAGCAACACATGCAGAAGCTAGTTTGCTAAAATTCTATGAAATTAGCAGTAGAATGTCAGCAGAACAAGAAAAAAGATGGAATGAAATCAAGAAAATTTACCTTGATAAAAAATCAGAAAAAGACGGTCAAAGGGTAAAAGAAGTAATTAAAGAATTAAATACTATAGGGGAAAATCTAAACTTGATTGCTAATAAGCAAAACTTGCAGAATATCTCTACTTAATACAGAATAACTCTACTTAGTACAATGATATCTCTAATCACCTTCTGTGATAATTGTAAATGATTATTTCAGGAGGTGATTTTGTATTTAAGCTAATTTTTACTTGCTAATATAAATAGTAAAAAATGAATTAAGCTAATTATATGAAAAATTGCAGGAGATAATAAAAACAATCTAGAAATAATAAATAGGCATTAATATACTTACATAAGAGAGGATGAGTAACTATGAAATATAAGAAAATTGGCAATGATCTAGAAGTATCAGCTATCGCATTGGGAACTTGGGCGATGGGAGGCAATTATTTTGGTGCAACGGATGATTCCCAGTCCATTAGAACTATTGAAGCAGCAATAGATAGTGGCATAAATCTTATTGATACTGCTCCAGCTTATGGAAGGGGACATTCTGAAAGTATTGTTGGAAAAGCAATAAAGGGTAAAAGAGATAAAGTAATCATCTCTACAAAATGTGGTTTGACCTGGGCAAATGAAGATGCTAAAACTCTGCGCAATCTAAAAGCAGAATCTTTAAGAAAAGAAATAGAGAATTCTTTTACTCGTCTAGGAACAGATATGATTGATATCTACTTTATTCATTGGCCTGACCCTGATACTCCACTTGAAGAAACTCTTGGGGAGTTAAACAGCTTTAAAGAAGCAGGAAAAATACGCTATATAGGTGTATCTAATTTTGATCTTGAATTATTAAAAAAAGCAAGCAATATAGCTGAAATTGATTGCATTCAACCTCGTTATTCAATATTAGACCGTGATATAGAAGGTGATATATTAGATTTTTGTAGAGAAAAGCAGATTGAAATCTTATCATATGGCTCTCTTGCTGGAGGTATTTTAACAGGTAAATATACAGAAGAATCTCAACTGAAAGAAGGAGATAAGAGAAGTAAGTTTTACCGGTATTTTAAGGCTCCATATCGTTCAAAGGCATTGAAATTGGTAGAAGTATTAAAAAGAATTGCCGAAAATCATAATTCACCTGTTTCTCATGTAGCTTTAAATTGGGTAAGGCAGCAAGAAGGAATTACATCAGCATTGGTAGGAGCAAAAACAGTTGGACAGGCTAAAGAAAATGCTGCTGCAGCCGATTGGGATTTGTCAAAAGAAGAATTGAAGAAAATAGAGCAGGCTTATCAGGATGTAGTTGGCTTAGAATAAGTTATGAAAAAGTACATAGAAGTAAAAAAATGTAGCTATTTATGATATAGCTACATTTTTCACTATGTTATTTTAATCTAGATCTTCCATTATAATTTCTAAATCATCCATTATAATTTCAAATTCTGAATTATAGTTTTTAATTGTTTGGCTAATTATTTCTTTTAAAAGATCAATTCTTTCTTCTTCGCTAGTGCTTAATATAATTTCCAGTATATGATTTTTATGTAGATAATAAGTATTGATTGTATAAGATAATGACTCATCTATTTCATAAGAATAGATATTGATTTTTCCTTTTACTTCATCATTTTTGACTATCCTACCAGTTTTTGTAGGAGGGAAACCATAAGAAGCTAGCTCTAGAAGTTTATTGCCACGGTCTTTTGCAATACCAACTATATAATGTTCCCCTTCCATTTCTCCAGTGGCGTAAAAAATTTGTTCTATGAAGATATCATTTATTCTTCTTGTAGTTCCAGTAGTAATATTATATTGCCAATTAGCTGGGAGATAAATGCTAATCTCAGGATCTTCAAGAATGAGTACTTGTCCACATTCTTCTATTACATCAGGTTCTACTCTAGTAACACTTGTACTAATATGAGTACATGTAGAATGATCTTCACAAGCAAATATTCTTCCATTGAAAGCTAATAAAATTAGAAAAAATAAAACTAAAAAAGATAATTTTTTATTCATAAATATTAACTCCTTTACATTAAGTTTTTTAATCTTTCTAATAACGTTATATGAATCCTCCTTTCATCTTTTTTTAGAATGATTAGAATTTATATCATGTTTATTTAATTACTTATTAATAATATTGGATATGCAAGATAAAATTCCCTGCAAAAATACGAGAAAAATTAATATTTTTAATAGCTATTTCGATGGGACATAGACATTCAAAAATATAGAAAGTTTCATGAATTATATGATTGATAAAAGTATATAATAAATATAGTTTTAAAGTTTTAAAGAATTAATTAAAAAGGAGAATTAGCTATGAAAAACAAAAGGATGTATTCTATAATTATATTTTTCTTAGTATTGATTATTTTAGGAGGATGTTCCGCACCCACGATAGCTCCGGATCAGGTTGTAAACGAATATTGGGAGTATTTTAAAGAAGGAAATATTGAAGAAGTTAGAAAACGAATTCATCCAGAACGTGAAGGTGATATAGGGGCTTTTGATCCTGATATTACAGAAATAGAGGATGAATTCGTAAGGACACTTATAGAATACATAGATCTTGAAACTCAGGGAACTGAAATAGATAATGAATATGGTATTGCGACAGTTAATATTAATCTATTTAAACCTAATTTTCAGCAAGTATTTACAGGATTTTTAGAAGAAGCACTAGGAATAGTTTTGAGCTTAGAGTTTGGTGGAGCTAGTCAAGAAATTATTGATAAAAGAATTGAAGAAATTTTGGTAGAACAGTTAGAAAAAGCTGAAAAAGTTTCTCATCAAGAAGAGGTAATATTGAGTTTACACGATAGTGAATGGAAAATCTATAGCTTTCACTTAGATAGTTTAGAATCAAGGATTAATGATTTGCAGAGTGAATTTGACTTGTAAATATTAATTAATAATCATATCAATTGCTCCATCTTTTCTAACTACAGGGCTTAATTCAGTATAGGGGATATTAAATTCTAGAACACCATAATATCCCGGGGTTAATTCATAGCGTTGATACACAATGACAAGACTTTCTTCTGTTAGATAAAAAACCTCTCTTCCTGTAATTCCAGGGAATTCATTTATTAGTGTAATATCCTGTTCTTTTATCTGCCTTTCTATTATATTTGATAGATAAGACTGGTAATTTGCTGTAAAGAGGTCGCCAAGTTTATATCTTTTCCCTGTAATTAGATTCACTGTTAAAGCTCTAACTTCAGTAATACCACTTGCCATTCTTTCCGGGTAATAATAGTTTTCAAATCTAAGGCTTAATACTTCATTTTGATTGACTTTTGTATCATATTGACTAGCTGCAGAAATAATGTTCATACCTCGATATCTTCCGGCAGGTAATGTTTCTTCTACAGTCCTTCTTATTAAACTATTTATTCTTTGTTCTAATGCAAGATTATCAGGGCGTATTATACGCGGGTAAGTGGCAGATTCTTGCATAAGTCTGGCTTTTCTATAATCATTCATAAGTTCACCACCTTAATAATATTAGTATATTGTATGTGGATATTATCTAGTGTGGGAATGCTAGTATTGTATAATTTTCAAAAAAAGGTATTTTGCAATATTTGCAGAAATTATTTAAAAAGTATATTGAATAAAACTTGCTTATTTGTCTTTAATGCCTTTTGGTAAAGATATAGTTAAAGCTTAGTAGAAAAAAGTGAAAGTGATACGAAATTAAATCCTAAATACGAAGTTGTTTTAGAGGAAGTATCAAAGGGTAGATATATTGAAATTTAATTAAAGAAAGTTCAGTTAAAATGAAAGGGGATTTGATGGACAAAGTTATTGAGGTTAAGAGTTGGGGAGATCTCCAGGAACAATTATTTAGTGATAGTTGGAATGAGGAAATATCTAGGTATCGTTCTAAGTTTGTATATAGGGGAATGTCTGATAAGAAACATGAATTAAAAACAAGTCTAAAACTTATTTGTGATGAGTATGAATTTCTAGAAAAAAGTTTAATGAGGAACTTTATAAAATATTCAAGTTCTTCTTTTACAGGAGAAATGGGTTTCTGGAATTATCTATCTATAGCACAACATCACGGTTTGCCCACAAGATTACTAGATTGGACGTATTCGCCCTATGTAGCATTGCATTTTGCAACAAAAGATATAGATCAATTTGATAGAGATGGTGTTATCTGGTGTATTAATTTTGTTGAAGTAAAAAAATTATTACCAGCAAGACTTTTGAACATATTAAACAATGAAGCAGCAGATAGTTTTACAGCAGAGATGTTAAATAAAGAGATTGATAATTTTATAGAACTAAATAATGTTTCTGAAGATCCAGTTCTATTCTTTTTTGAGCCACCTTCTTCAAGTGGCAGAATAATCAACCAGTATGCTCTCTTTTCTGTATTATCAGATCCCAAGCTAGTATTAGACGAGTGGTTAGAAAAGCATCCTGGTTTATATAAGAAGATACTAGTTCCCAAAGAATTAAAGTGGGAAATAAGGGACAAACTTGATCAGGCAAATATTACAGAAAGAGTACTCTTTCCTGGTTTAGATGGTTTGTGTAAATGGTTAAAAAGACATTATACACCAAGGGATAATGTAGAGTGATTAGGAGGAGATCAGATTAGATGAATGAGAATAATGTCCTTGTAGCTAAGGCTATGAAAGTAGCTACTATTGCCCATAAAGATGGTACTAGAAAAGGGTCTGAAACACCTTATATTGTTCATCCCTTTGAAGTTGCAATGATATTGCAGGATAATGGTATGAATGCTCAGGTAATTGCTGCTGGCTTATTACATGACGTCCTGGAAGATACGTCAGTATCTCCAGAAGAATTGAGAGAAGAGTTTGGTAAATACATATTGGATTTAGTTTTAGGCGCATCTGAAGAATTAGAAGATAGAGATAATAGACCATGGCAAGATAGAAAAGAACATACAATTAGTTTTCTACGTGATAAGGCTCCATTTGCAGTAAAGTGTATTGGCTGTGCTGATAAGCTAAGTAATGCCAGGAGTATGCTGAGAGACATAGTAAATTATGAAAAGGAAGAGGACTTTTGGAATAGATTTAGTGCAGGGAAAGAGCGGCAGAAATGGTATTATGAAAGTCTTATCGAAAGCTTGGAAGAACTTGAGGGTTTGAAGATGTATAATGAGTTCAAAAGAGTTATAGAAAGATTGTTTGAGGGGTAAGGGCTAATGGTGAACATTCTATTGGAGTGATATTTAATGTTAACTATCAAATGTGCAAAATGCAAAGCCAAGATTATGAAATATAAGAAGATTGGTATGGGAAAGGTTCTTAAGTGCTGGAAAAGCAGAATTAAGCGAGTATATGATGGAGAAGTTAAGGATGAGAATTTAGTATGTGGAAATTGTGACAATATAATAGGTGAATTGGAAGAAGGATATGTTAAGATGAATAGTGATGCCTTTACCTATACTGGAACAAAAATTAGAAATTAGCAGAGTATAGAGTACTTATAAAATTATTTAAAAACTAGAGGTGGTAATAATTCTTATAGATATTGAAGTAGATGAGAAAAAATTAATTATCAGAACGGCAGAAAAGAAAGACTTTGATCAAATTTGGCCTATAATCGAAGAAATAGTAAGAGAAGGAAAGACATATGAATACCCTGTTGATATGAGCAAAGAAGAGGCCTATCATGTCTGGGTAGAAAAAACAAAGCAGGTATATCTGGCAGAAATAGATGGCGAAGTTTTAGCTACATATTATATAAAAACAAACCATAGTGGACAGGGAAGTCATGTATGCAACTGTGGATATATGGTTTCTTCAAAGGCAAGGGGGAAAGGGCTTGGTACTGTCTTATGTGAGCATTCCCAAAAGGAAGCAATAAAACTTGGGTTCCGAGCTATGCAATTTAATTTTGTTGCTTCTACTAATTTGAAGGCAGTTAGTCTCTGGCTGAAATTAGGATACAAGATTGTGGGAAGATTACCTGAAGCTTTCAACCATCCTGATCTGGGCTTTGTAGATGCCTATGTAATGTATAAGATTTTGAAAGCTTAGTCTGAGAATTACTTTTGCTTGTTTTTTAATTTATCAAGTAGATTAGCAACTCTTTTTTCCGCTTCTTTAGTTTCTGATTTACTAATTTTAAAATTGACATCTAAGATATCTCCTTCTTTAACTTCTGCAGGGAGATGTTTTTTATTTAATATAATCTCTTCTTTTTCATCTTCCCTTATCAATAGAACTGCTTGGCCATTTTCAAACCTATCAATAGTAACTTTCATATAAATTCTCCTTTCAAATTAAGTAAAAATTTAATTAAGAATATATTATTATATTATCTATGTGGATTGAAATATCCTGCAAAAAAATCTTATTTAGTATAGAAAAGCATTTCATTTTAAATAAAATGTTAAATCATTCTCTTATTGAAATTCACTTGATACATCTTCAATAATATATTACAATAAATGTTCGGCTTAATAATATACATTATTCAAGACACTTATAATAGGGTAGGACATAAAATATGAGTTATAGAAAGGATGAATCTTGTGAAAATAGCAAAGAAAAATATCAAATTGTCTTTATTATTATTACTTCTCGTGATTATTACACTACCAGTTATGGCTGAACTACAAGTTCATTATATTGATGTTGGACAGGGCGATGCAATTTTAATACAAACAGCAGATAATAAAAATATGCTCATTGATGCCGGTGATAGATATTCGTCAGTTGCTAAAAAAATGGTATCATATTTAGAGGAACTAGGTATCGAAAAAATTGATATTATTGTAGGCACGCATCCACATGCAGACCACATTGGAGGAATACCAGCAATTATAAATAATTTTGAAGTAGGAAAGATTTATGACAGTGGTCGTGTCCATACAAGTACAACTTATGAAGAATACTTGTTATTAATATATGAAAAGGATATACCTTTTTATACACCCAGGGCAGGTGATGAAATAAATCTAGGAGAGCTTAGCTTTTCTGTTATACATCCAGATGAGGAGAATCTTGAAGCATATAGTTTAAATGATGCCTCTATAGTTTTGCATTTAGAATATGGAGATGTATCATTCCTTTTTACTGGAGATATTGAATTAAAGGCAGAAGAGAAGATTTTAGAAGCTGGCTTAAATATTAGATCAGATATATTAAAGGTAGCCCATCATGGCAGTAGTACTTCAAGTCATGAAGAGTTTATAGATAGAGTTATGCCAGAAGTAGCAATAATTCAGGTGGGAGAAGACAATAGATTTGATCATCCAGCAGCTGAAGTACTTCAATCTCTTCTTGACCGAGGGATAGAAGTCTATAGGAATGATCTTCATGGTGATATTGTTCTAATTACTGATGGTAGTGAATATTCAATACAAACAAGCAAAGATATGGATACTAAAGCAGCTCCTGTAATAGAGGAAAGTGCTTCAGATAAGATAAATATAAATACTGCTTCTGCTCGTGAGTTGCAAGAACTTAATGGTATTGGGCCTGCTTTGTCTGAGCGTATAGTTAGATATAGAGAAGAGATAGGGCTATTTGAGACTATCGAAGATATAATGAATGTAAATGGAATTGGAGAAGGAACTTTTAGTAATATCAAGGATGATATTACTGTTTCGAAAAGTAGTAATGTTAAAACAAGTGAAGATCTTTCTAAGAACTTAAATATAAATACTGCTTCAAGTCATCAATTGCAATCTTTATGGGGAGTAGGGCCTGTGATTGCAGAAAGAGTGATTGAATATAGAAATAGAAAAGGTTCCTTTGATACTATTGAAGAGATTATGTATGTTGACGGTATAGATGAGATAAAGTTTAATCGTTGGAAAAATAGTATTACAATCTAAGGATTAAGTAGACAGCTAGCCATTTTGAATAGGCTGGCTGTTTTTTTATGAGAAAAAAAAGAATTTACTGCAGGTACTTTTAATCAACTTATAGAATATAAGATATGTAGAGAACATGTATGATAACACTAGGAGGGGGAATATTAAAATGCCGTATTGTTCATATTGTGGAAATGAAGTTAAAACTAATGATAATTTTTGTAGAGATTGTGGAAATCAATTGGAGCAAAGTTCAAAAGAGGAAGAGAGTTTGAAGAAAAAAGGGAAGAAAAGGAAGCTTGTTAAAACAGGCGTTGCACTACTTCTTGTTTTTACTGCTTTTTTTATAATTAACATCATAATTAGTAATAATTTAGTAGATCAAGTTGAAGAAATATTATCTACTAATATTAAAGATATAGAAAGAACTTTAGATATGAGTGTTGATTATTCAGATTTGACAGTTAACGCTGCTTTTGGTGAAATTGTCATTAGTGATCTTGTGTTTGAAGATAGGTGGGATCGTTTAGACATAGACAAAGTCACTCTTTCCAGTACATATGCTAAGCTTAAAGAGATATTAGAAACAGAAGGAGATATTGATGAAATAGATAAATTCTTTCTTAATATGAAAGGAGTAAGAGTTTCTTCATATAGAGAAGAACCGGAATTTAGTATTGAAGAGATTGATTTAGAATTTGATGGTTATATACATAAAGATATGGAGTTGAATCCTGATCTTATACTAGATGAAGATCAGCAATTATCTATAAAAATTATGGGAATGGATATGTATTATGCTGAATTAGAAGAATTAGCTGAATTTGCTTTTCCTCAGCTAGCTGAATTAAGCACTATAGATAAAATGAGTGTTGATATTAGACATGATAGTAATAATAAGCAAATTATTTTTGATGGAATGAATTTTACAAATACTTTTTTAGATACAAACTACTCTGTAATTGTAAACTACAGTGGTAATAGCTTTAATAACTTAGAATTTATTAATTATGAAATGGAAGGTAATTCAAAATTACTATTCGAAGATCTATCTTTCGGAGAAGCCAGTAGTACTGGAGAATATAGTATTGATAAATTATTATTAGAATTTGATTTATCAGGAGTATATGATGATGATCCTTATAGTTTTGTTTTTCCTGAAGGAGAAATTAATCTTGCACTAGAAGGACTTAATACTATCTTTACTGGAGAAGCGGAAGTAATGTTAGCATATATGCTGTTATTTGATATGGGTCTAGATATAGGAGTAGGTATGTGGGATGCTGAAGTCCCTGAATTAAGTATTAATAATTTGTATTTTAATTTCAAACATAATGATGGGCAAATGCTGATCTATGATACTGACTTAGATAGTTCTTTATTAAATATAGGACTTGAATTTGATTTAGATTTTAATGAACATTTTCCTGAGTATTCTCCAATAAATGAGTTTAAAGTACGAGTTACTAATGTTCATGAAAGTTTGCAACCCATATTGGATGAGATTGAATGGGAATTAGGATATTTGCCAAGAGATGGAGACGATATAATTCTTGAATTTGAAGGTACCTTAGGCTACTTTGATATAAAGCAATAAAAATTCTTAACAGCTAGTCATTATATAGGGATAATGGCTGGCTGTTTTTCATTGTAAAAAGATATTATTTAATAATTTCAATATACTTCATTATCCTTTCTTAGAATAGATATTACATAAGTCACTTTCATATATATTATAGAAAGATGTATAAATTAACTCTATCAGGGGGTAAAAATACTATGGTTTTATTGGAATTATTAAAAGTTGTTATTATAGGAATTGTAGAAGGGATTACAGAATGGCTTCCTGTCAGTAGTACTGGTCATATGATATTAGTCGATGAATTTATCCACTTAAATGCATCTGCAGAATTTAAAGAGATGTTTTTAGTACTTATTCAATTAGGTGCTATTATGGCAGTGGTTTTTCTTTTTTTTCATAAATTAAATCCCTTCACTTCTAAAAAAACTAAAGAGGAAAAAGTGGAAACAATACAAATATGGTATAAGGTAATAGTAGGGGTTATTCCAGCAGCAGTTATTGGTCTTTTATTTGATGATATTTTAAATGAGCATTTATATAATTATCAGACTGTTGCAATCTTGTTGATTGTTTATGGGATACTTTTTATCCTTATAGAAAATCGTAATAAATATATGATTAGCAGAGTAAACAAATTTGCAGAATTATCCTATAGAACAGCTTTCTGTATTGGTCTTTTTCAGGTCTTAGCTTTAATACCAGGAACTTCTCGTTCAGGAGCAACTATTATAGGCGCGATTATCTTTGGTACATCACGTCATATAGCTGCTGAGTATTCATTTTTTCTCTCTATACCAGTGATGTTTGGTGCCAGTGCCTTAAAACTTCTTAAGTTTGGCTTTAATTTTACTGGCATGGAATTGGCCTTTTTATTACTTGGTATGTTTGTAGCCTTTGCTGTTTCTATATTAGCTATCCGCTTCTTATTGGTCTATATTAAGAACAATGACTTTAAGGCCTTTGGCTGGTATCGTATAGTCTTGGGTTTAATAGTTCTTGGATATTTTCTATTACTGGGATGAAAATTTATTATTACTAAAGTATATGTGTGGTCTATTTAAAATAAGTTCCCCAGTAATAAGGAATAATACTTACTGGGGCTTTCTGTCTTTCCTTGACACGATATCTTATTATTACTTATAATTATTATAGAAAAAGTGTATATTAGATTTAAATTAATTCCAATAGAATAATGGAAGAGAGAGAAAAGGGTGAAGCAAATGGATGGTAGAAATAGAAGTGACATTAAAATAGGTGATACAGTAAAGATTGTAAAAAAGCAGGATCAAAGAAGTGGTAATCTTACTGAAGGAGTGGTTAAAAAGATACTCACTAATTCTTCCAGTCATCCACATGGAATTAAAGTAATGCTGGAGGATGGAATTGTTGGTAGGGTTAAAGAAATTAAATAGAAAAAGATCTTATAGTTTGCGTTTGCTAGATCAGGAGAAACAGTCAGCCGTTTATGTGATAAATGGCTGGCTGTTTTGCATAGTATATTAAAATACGACTAGCACCTAATGAGTAGTAAAAAAAATACATTATAACATGTATTGATCGTAAAAAAATTACACATAATAAGAAATGTATGATATAATTGAAAAAAAGAGGGGTGAGAAGCAATGTTATCAAAAGTTGAAATCAAAAATTTTAAATCTTTTAAAGAGAAGACTGAAATTGATTTTTCTCGAACTAATTATAGATTTTTAGAAGATAGTAATGTTGCTGATAATGGTATACTAAAAGGTATAATGTTTGTTGGTGCAAATGCTTCTGGAAAATCTAATATTCTTATTGCAATAAAATTTTTATTAGATATGCTATTTAGAGAAAAAAATACTAAATCAAGAATTTATAAATGTTTATTCTCTGATGAAGAAGAATTTTCTATTGATTATTATTTTAAGATAAAGGATAAAGAAATTAGATATTCAGTGATAAACAATCCACTAAAGAATATTATTTTTGAGAAATTGCATATAGAAGATAAGTTATTACTAGATAGAATGGGCCTTAATGCACGGTCTTATATAGTTGACGAAAAAGAAACTATTTACGATGAGGATGATCTGGATAATAAAACATTATTTTTAAGAACATTATATTTCAATACAAGATTTGCAGGTAATGAAATATTAAAGACTTGGTTTGAATATTTACAGAATTCGATATATATTAATGCTTTTGATAGTGATGTAATTCATTATGGTAAAGAAGAATTATTATTAGATGAGTTTTTAAAAAACCAGGGTACTGCAAGTATTAATAGTTTTTTTGAGAAGCATAAGTTTGACCAGGTAATAGAATATTCTAAGGAATTTTCTGATGGAAAGGTAAATTTAAGAACTATAGATAATAATAAAACTGTTTTTTTTAGAAGAAAAGATATAGCTACAGTTATTCCCTATGAGGAAGAATCATTAGGAAATCAAACTCTGCTAAATATATTACCTTCTTTTTTAAATATTATAAATAAGAAAGGTATGCTTTTAGTAGATGAATTTTCAAGTGGATTTCATAATGAACTAGAAGAATTATTGATTAAACACTTTATGAAATCATCAATCTCTTCTCAAATTTTCTTTGTCTCCCATTCTACTAATTTATTAAGCACTTCAATTCTAAGACCTGATCAGGTTTATTCTGTTAATTTTAATGGATCAGAAGGTAGTTGGGTTAAGAGATTTTCTGATGAACAACCTAGACTAGCTCAGAATTTAGAAAAAATGTATTTGAGCGGTATTTTTGAGGGGCTTCCAAACTATGATAAAACTTAATAATTTCTTATATTAAAGACCAAAATAGTTACTTAGATAATTTATATGAGGAATTAATAACTAAATACAGTTTCCCTGTTGATAATACAGCGATATATTATTTATTTGATAGAGATCCAGAATCAAATGAAGATATTGAATTTATTAAAGAATTAATTCAAAAATTAAGAGATCCATATGATAACGATGATATGCGGGGTGGTGTTTTATTATTAAGCTATCCATCAATAGAAAGCTATTGCATATCTAACTTCTATATTAATTCCTGTGATCTTGCTTTTTCACTTGGTACAGAAACAAAGGCATTTCTTGTTGCAAATAATCATATGCAAATAAATAATATAAATGATGGGACAATTAAGGAAGCTGTAAATGAATTAAAAAGATATCTAGAAAGAGAAAAAATAGACTTTGATGTCGATAATTTTGCAAGAGCTAATATGGATATATTTAATAGGCAGGAGCATTATTACTTAAGAAATTCTAAATATAGGTTATTGAGCTTACTTTCAGTTGCATTTATACAGCTGGGAATTATTAGTAACTGGTAGTCTAAACCTTTTGTAAGAATTGAAATGAAATGTAAATACTTAAGTAAAAGAATTTTAAACTTGATAAGTACAGCGAATATGGCTGTTTTGCACTGAGCTTCTTCTATACTTCCTTGACACAAGATACTATTATTACTTATAATTATTATTGAAAAGTATATAATACTAACAAAATTATACATATAATTCATGAATAAGGAGTAGATTATGAATATTAATTCCAAGCTGACAAAGCCGCTTGTAGAAGTGAAATATCTTAATACAGATAACTCATGGCGTTATCGTCCTATACTAAGGTATTTCTATGAGCAATATGAAAAAATCAAATACTGGATGTATAAAGAAGAGGTCTTTCAGGAATTAAAAAAACATGAGATTTTTAAAGATTATACTATGGAACAGTGTAAGCAGGATCTTGACGTCTTGTTGGATTGGGGTAATTTAGTGGCTATGCAGGATACCTCTAAATCGGCAACTATAGAAGAATTCAGGAATAAGCAATTTAGATATCAACTCTCCGAATACTCTGTGGAAATAGAGCGAATGACTATTAAGTTAGAGAATATTTTTGTGGAAGGGGCTTCTCTGGAACCCACCTTGCTTGAGCGGATTAAAGATGAGGTTCAGAAATTCTCCTCTATGGCAGAAGAGGATCTAAAAGTTGTAGGTCTCTGGTGGAGGGATTTAAATACAGACTTTAAACGCTTGAATCAAAACTATCAGGATTATATTCGTAGCTTTTATAGTATAAAAGCAGAAGAAATGATGAGAACTCGGGAATTTATTGCTTATAAAGATGCTGTCATAGATTACTTAAGAGAGTTTGTTAAAGAGCTACAGAAAAATCTTTATATTATAGAAGAAACAATTAAAAAACTTAGTGACTCTCAGGTGGAAAAGGTATTGAAGAAGGCATGGCAATTTGAGAAGTCAATACCTAGACTGGAAAATGAAGTCACAGATCAAGATTTAGAAGAAAATATAGCCGGCAGATGGAAAAACTTTCGCGATTGGTTTCTAGGGAGTGGAGAGGCTGAGAGTGAGGCAGTAAAATTATTCGAAATTACTAACGAAATTATCAGGAAAATTACACGCTTTGCTTCCCAGATTATTGAAAATCGTAATAGTGCTGCCAATCGGAAAGAGGAGTATCGGAAACTTTGTGAGTTGTTTTTAGACTGTCAGGATATGGACGAAGCAAACAAATTATCATCTCTTAGTTTTGGTATTTTTCGAAGCCGTCACATCAAAGCAAATATCAATAGAGAAACCGAAAGTATTAATAGTGGTATCTATGATGAGGCAGCAGTGGAATTAAAAATCAAACCACGAGTTAGACGTTATCGGGAAAAGAGAAAAAGAATTCCTATAGAGGACAAGTCCAAAAAAAAGAAAAAATTACTTAAAATATATATTCGAGAAAGGAAGCAGGAGCAGGAGGTAATTGATAGCTATATTCAGGAGAATATAATTGATTTTTCAGAATTACCCCTCATTCCATCACATGTCCGAATAACATTATTAAAATGGATAGGGAAAGCTACCGCATCTCATAACAATTTAGCAAAGACAGAAGATGGACGAGAATTCAAATTAATTAAGCCAGTAAATGAGCAAGATTGTATCCTTAGATGTGAAGATGGGAATCTAACCATGCCTGCTTATAAGATTATGTTTTTGGTCGAAAATATTCAACAGGAAGTAGAAATTGAACAAAGTGTAGTTTAAAGAGAAAGGATTGCTTATGAAAGAACTGGAGATATTACTGGAAAGATACTGGATTAGTAAGGAAGAAGACAAAGAACTTTACTATCGAATAAAAGATGCCTATCCTAAATTAAAAACTTTTTTACAGGACAGGCTGGGATATCGACTTATAATCAATCCCTATCTTATAAAATTAGAGAAGTTACCTGGTAAACCAGAATCCTGGATGGGTATTGAAGAATTCACTGACAAATTAGAATATGCCTTTTTAACCTTGTTGTTGACCTTTCTTGAGGATAAAGGAGCAGAAGAACAGTTTATACTCTCACAGCTGACAGATTTTATTGAAGCTATTTTTCCACAAGATAGAGATATAGAGCTTGATTGGACACTATACAATCATCGCAGACATCTTGTAAAAGTGCTTCGCTTTGCAGAAGATATTTTCCTTATAAAAACAAATGATGGTAGTGACTCTAATTTTATTAGTTCAGCTGAAGAAGAGGTACTATATGAAAACACTGGTCTTTCTAAATACTTTATGCTGAATTTTGCCGGAAATATAAGCAATTATTCCTCATACAAAGATATCGAAAAAGGCGAATGGTTGGATCTGGATCGAGATAGGGGAAGGGTCAGGCGCAACAGGGTATACCGCCGTCTTTTTATGTCTCCTGTAGTCTATAATGAGGGTGTTGATGATGCTGATTACCTTTATATAAAAAACTATCGCAATATGCTAAAAAAAGATGTAGAGGATCTGCTAGAAAGTGAACTCCATGTTCATAAAAATGGTGCCTTTATTTCTCTTGATGAAAGCAAATATTTTAAAGATGTTTTTCCTGATAATAAGAGTATATCAGATATTGTATTACAGATGAATGCTATTATCAGAGAAATGCTGGAAGAAGGGGATCTTAGCAAAAAAGAAGATGATACCATAACTATCTCAGAGGTCAAATTTGCGAATATAGTAGTTCTTTGTCATCAGCGCTATCATTCAGGCTGGAGCAAAGGCTATAGAGAGATGAGTATAGAAAAGCTAGTAGAAGAGCTTATAGTATATATGAAAAGTTTTAGTATGTTAGAAGCAGATAATAGTAGGAAAGAAATAAGGATACTTCCTTTAGTGGGTAAGATTATAGGTAAATATCCAGATGATTTTAAGATAGAAGGTGGAGAATAATGCAGGATAAATGGATAATAAACAAAGTGGGCTTGCTTAATTTTTGGTATTATGATGAAGAAGAGTTTCATTTTTCAAATGGTAGATTATTACTAAGAGGGTCAAACGGATCAGGTAAGTCTGTAACCATGCAGAGTTTTATACCACTTTTGCTTGATGGTAATAGGAGTCCAGAAAGATTGGATCCTTTTGGCTCTAGAGCTCGAAAGATGGACAATTACCTACTTGGAGAAGATGAAAATGGACAGGATGAGCGTACTGGCTATCTATATATGGAATTTGCGAAAAAGGATTCAGGTAGATATCTAACTATTGGCATGGGATTTCAAGCTAGACGGGGAAAACCTTTAAATTCCTGGGGGTTTTCTCTTACTGATGGCAGAAGAATCGGAAAAGATTTCTTTCTTTATAAGGAAATGGGGGACAAAGTACCTTTAAGTAAGATTGAGTTGAGAAATCGAGTTGCCAATGGTGGTGAATTTTACGATAGTCAGGGAAATTATATGGAAATGGTCAATAAGCTTCTCTTTGGTTTTGAAAATATAGAGGAATATGATGAATTGGTTAAACTACTTGTGCAATTGCGCACACCTAAACTATCCAAGGATTTTAAGCCAACTGTTATATATGACATTATGAATAATGCCATCCAGCCACTATCTGATGAAGATTTGCGGCCAATGTCAGAAGCCATTGAGAATATGGATAATATTAAAACCCAGCTAGAGGCTTTAAAAGAAAGTAAAGCAGCTGCAGATAAATTGAAAAGTGAATATGACCGCTATAATAGATTTCTTTTATTAGAAAAAGCAAAAACTTATCTGAATGCTCAAAAGGAGTTAAAAGATAGCAAGGAAGAATTGGAAAAACAGCAAAATGCTATGGAAGAATTTCATTCAGCTTATAAAGAAGCTGAAGAGAAAATTGATGAACTTAATTCTAGGCAGACATTATATGAACACAAAAAACAGAAATTGGAAAAACATGATAGCTATCAGGCCAAAATTGAAATTGATAAAAGGGAAGAAAAAGAAAAGGAATTGCAAAAACGGCACAAGGCTAAGAAGACAAACCTGGAGGAAAAGCAAGAAAGAGAAAAGAAATTACAAAGTCAATACAAAAATCTTGAAGAAGAATATCAGTATTTAGATAAAGAGATTAATACTATCCTAAAAGAGATGGCTGAATTTGCAGAAGAGTTTAAGTTTGATGAACATTCTTTTGCCAGTGAAGAAATAGCTCAAAAGCCTCCACGGGAATATGACTTTACTTATTTAAAAAATGAGTTGCTTAGATATAGAGAGAGGATAGCAGAGGGGCTAAAAAAGCTAGCAGAGGAAAAAAAGCAAAAAGTAGAATATGATCGTGCTTTACAGATTCTTGATCAGGCAAAAAAAGAAAAAGATGATGCCAGTAGAGAGCTTGAACGAGTACAATCCCTATTTGATGAGACCCGTGATGAATATTTAGAAAAGGTCTATCGCTGGGAAAAAAATAATTTACTGCTGAAATTATCTGAAGAGGAAATGCAAAATCTTTCAAGAATAGTAAGGAGCTATGGTGAAGGGTCTAGTTTTGATGATATTCTTGTAGAGCTTAGAAAGAAAACATCTTTGCTGGAAAGTAATATTAATAGAGAGAATTCCAGTATAGAAGCAACTATAGATAGCTATCAAGAAGAGCTTCAAGAGAAGGAAAAAGAATTGGAGGAATGGAAAAAGAAAAAGGATCCAGAACCCCCTAGAGAAGAAAAGGTTCTTCGCAATCGTGAAAGACTGGCTGAGGAAGGAATTCCTTTCCTACCCTTCTATAAAGCAGTTGATTTTCGCGATGATCTTTCTCAAGAAGCCAGGGGAGTTTTAGAAGAGGCCTTAATAGACATGGGACTACTGGATGCCTTAATTGTTCCCGAGGAGTACCGCGAAGAAGATGTCCTTAATATGGATAGAGGTATGGCTGATAAATATATATTTTCCAATCCACAATATATGACCCATGAACTTTCATTGTTCTTAAAGGCAGAAAAAGTAGAAGATAGTCAGATTACCCCTGCTATTATTGATCAGGCGCTAAAGAGTATTGTCTTAAATAAGGGGGATTCACTAACATTTCTTAATGAAAAGGGTGAATTTAGCATTGGTATTTTAAGGGGAAAGGCCAGTGCTTCTTTTGAGGCTAAGTATATTGGTGTTCAAGCCCGCGAAGAATATCGCCAGCAAGTTATTGAGGGATTAGAAGCAGAAATTAGAGATCTAAATAGTCACATAGAGGAAGAGATAATTAAAATTAAAAAACTACAGGAGTTATTAGCTCTTATTCAGGAAGAGTTTAGAAGATTTCCTGGAAAAGATGACCTGGAAACTGGACTAAAAATGCTTCAAAATGCTAGTTTGAGCTTAGAAAACCATCAAAAGGAAACCAAACGCAAGGAAGAAGAAGCTGAAAAAATATATAAAAAGCTAAAAGAAGTATCTGAACAGGTACAGGAAATTACGGCAAAAATTTATCTTCCACTTAATCTGAATGCCTATCAGGAAGCACTTGAGGCAGCTGAAGATTATAAGGATCACTTAAGTGAGTTAAGTAGCAAACATACCTTGCTTGTCAATAAAAGGTATCAGCTAAGTAATGGCCAGGAGCAGATTGAAGATGTTCTGCAGGATATAGACAACCTCTTCTATGATCTCAATAGGCTTGAGCGGGAGTTGAAAGAAAATAGCGAGATAATAGCCAGCTATCGAGAGATCCTGGAGAAAACAGATTATCAAGAAATTGAAAGGGAAATTGACCAATGTATAAATGTCTTAAAAGAAATACCTGAAGAGCTGCAAAAAGAGTCAAAAAGATCTGCTGTTTCTCAGGAAAAATATCAGAGGATAGCTAATAATTTAGCTGGCTTAGAAAAGAGGATTCTAAGAGCAAAAGAGATTGATACTATCTCTAAATTGTCCTTTGAAAAGGAAATTAATTTAGCATATGTCTATAGTCGAGAAGACGAAGAGGATTTGTTTGCATCTGCCAGGGGAGTATATAAGAGCTTAAGATCAGATGATGAGAAAAGATCAAAAATAGATTACATTACTAGTTTGACAGATAAATATTATCAGAACAGACAATATCTGACTGAGTATAATTTAATGGCTGAACATCTATTTACTAAAGATGATTGGCAAGAAGAAATAAAGCAAATAGATGATTTAGATATTAATCAAATGATAGAAGACTTTAAAAGGTTAGAATTTACTGCTCGTATTAAAGGTAAAGATGTTAATTTTTATACACTTGTTGATTTTATAGAAGAATCTATTGTTGAAAATGAACAATTACTAAAAGAAAGTGATCGTCAATTGTTTGAAGATATTCTGGCAAACACTATTAGCAAAAAAATCAGAGCCAGGATCTATCATGCAGAACAGTGGGTTAAGAAAATGAATAAGTTAATGGAAAGTATGGACACCTCAAGTGGCTTGTCATTTAGCCTGCGCTGGAAAAGTAGAGTAGCAGAAACTGAGGAGCAGATGGATACTCGGGAATTAGTAGAGATATTGAAATCAGAAGCCAGTCTTCTGAAAGAAGAGGATTTTAAAAAACTATCTGCACACTTTAGATCAAAGATAAGTGAAGTCAGAAAGGTGATGGAAGATAGTGGATCAAACCAGACCTTCCATGCTATCATGAAAGATATCCTTGATTACCGCAAATGGTTTGAATTTCGTCTCTATTATCAGAAAACAAATGAACCCAAAAGAGAACTTACAAACAATGCCTTTAATAGATTTAGTGGGGGAGAAAAGGCAATGGCCATGTATGTTCCTTTGTTCTCTGCTGTATATGCCCGCTATGAAAATGGTCGTAAGGATTGCCCGAGAATTATATCACTTGATGAGGCTTTTGCTGGTGTTGACAGCAATAATATCAGGGATATGTTTAGACTATTAGAGGAGTTAGATCTTAGTTTTGTGATAAACTCTCAGGTATTATGGGGTGATTATGATACAGTACCATCACTTTCTATCTGTGAATTAGTAAGGCCTAATAATGCTGATGTTGTATCAGTTATTCGTTATCAATGGGATGGTAATGTGAGAACACTTGTAAGCTAACTGTGTTGTTATTCATGCACATTGCATGAAGCTTTGCAATATGTTATAATATATCTAGACAAATATGAAAGGTGGAATCAATATGCCTTCTTTACAAGTTAGAGACTTACCCGAACATATCTATCAAAAAATTGTTCAACTTGCTGAAACTGAAAGAAGAAGTATAACTCAAGAAACTATTGTTTTACTTGAAAAAGCCTTAGAAATTGAAAAACATAATAAAGAACGAAGAAAAATTTTCTTTAACAGTATTATAGATGAAACTGGTAATAAAAAAGCCCAAGATATTCTTGATCCTGTTCCTCTTATCAGAGAGGATAGAGAACGATGATTTTTACTATTGATGTTAGTGCTGCCGTTGAAATAGTCATGGGAAGACCCAAACAAAAAATACTAATTGATATTCTAAAAGATGCTGATTGGATTATAGCTCCTTCTTTATATATTTATGAAGCATCTAATGTAATGTGGAAATATCATTCTATTCAAAACTATCCTTTAGATGATTTGCTTACTAAAACAAGGCAAATGACAGAAATAGTAGATCAATTCATCAAAGCTGAAGATGTTTATGAAGAAGCTATATCGCTATCATGTAAAATTGATCATCCTGCTTATGATGCGATGTACTTAGTTACTTGCAGAAGAAAGAATTCTACTTTAGTAACTTTAGACAAAAGATTAATAAAAGCTGCTAATACATTAGATTTAGCAGTCGCTTCTATTGGCTAAACTGCAAAATTGATCCTAACTTTTCTTATATATAATATATCAGAGGTTGATGGTTATGAATAATAATAAGTTGCTAGAAGACTGTGTTGAATACTTTAAAAAAAATCCTGGCTTTTCCAGGGTTTTTTTGAAGATGAAAAAGAAATATAAATCACTAGGAAAAATTGGTGGTAAAATAGTTCTTAGCAATCTAAGCCAGCAGGAAAAAGAGGCTTTAACAGGCTATTTTAGAAAGGATTATAGCAGGCAGAAACAGGCCACAATAAGACTTGAAAAATTTGAGGAAGCCCTACAGGGAACAAGGTTTGACGGTATATTGTTAGAAGATATATTGAAAGAATATTTTTTAGAAGAAGAGATCATTTCATATAAGCAAGAACGATATATTTACTTGTCTGAGAGAAAAAAATTTTTTGGAAAAATTATAAATCAGGTGGAAGGCAGACCAGCAGCTAAGTGGCTTATGGATCTTTACTCTAATAAAAACAATGCCTATAGTCTTCTCTTAAAAAGATATAATATTGATTCAGAAAAACTTAAGATAGATATTTATCAGACTGCTCGTGCCTTAAACAACTTGCCTATCCATGGGGGAAAAAAGACACGTCTGGCAGTTTTTGCTTCTCAGATTACAAAAAATCCACATGCCTTTGACCATGGTACAGACCTTGATATCCTACTTCAATATGCTTTAGTATATCAATTTAACAGTGAGAAACCCAATAATGCTGAAGAAAGGGCAGAGCTATTCTATAATGCTGGTATCTTAATCAATGAAGTAGCCAATTACACCCTCTGTTATGGACTGGAGGCAGAAAGTAATGGAGAGATTCATCAGGGATGGAAGGGTTTTAGTAAAAGGAAAGAACCGCTGCTGCTCTCTCTTAAAAATCTAAGCTCTATTGAGAGAATAGTAAGCCCTCTTGACAAAGTTTTTGTACTTGAAAACCCTGCTGTTTTTTCAAGTATCATAGATAGTTTGGGTAATGATAACTTGTCCCTAGTCTGTACTAGTGGTCAGTTAAAGCTAGCATCACTTTTGCTACTGGATATGCTGGTTAAAGAAGATACGATTATTTATTACTCAGGAGATTTTGATCCAGAAGGTTTAGGCATAGCAGATAGGTTGAAAAGTAGGTATAGGGATAAATTAGTACTGTGGAGATATAGTCTGCCTGATTACGAAAAAACCCTTTCTAAAGAAAGAATAAGTGCGAAAAGTTTGAGTAAACTGGCGAATTTGAAGAATGAAAAACTGAAAGATCTTGCTGCTTATCTTAAGAAAAATACTATGGCAGGATATCAGGAAATGCTTATTGATGAGCTTATCAGTGATATAAAGAGGGAATTGATCTAAGATAAGATATCTTTATCAAGATTAAAATAGCAGAAATATTGAAGATATAGTCAAATGATGATATTATTTGATTATCAAGAATATGAGGGGGTTTTTCTATGGATATGATTAGACCATTCGCTGATTTAAGGAATAAATATAGTGAAATATCAAAAGTTTGTCATGAAACTAGAAAACCAGTATATATAACAGTCAATGGTAGGAGAGATACAGTAATTCTTGGATTAGCAGAATATGAACAAATGAAGTCAGAACTAAAATTACTAAGAATGCTGGCTGAATCAGAGGAAGATTTATCTCAAGGCCGTGTGGCACCTATAAAGGATACTTTTGACGGAATACGCCAGTCTCTTTCCTCAAGGAAGTAAATTATGAAGTATGAAATTATACGTACAGATAAAGTAATCTTATTTAAATATTATAGATGTAAGAATAATACAAATCAATCTACTCAGCCAGTCATTTACAGGGATAAATGGCTGGCTTTTTTTCAAATAAAGATATTTACAGTTTATAGGGAAGATATAGATTGAATTCCTGTAAATCTGGCTGCTTAGTATTTTATGCAAAGTGTGGAAAAGATAGTCGAGGGAGAAAGTGAAAGGGCAAAGAGATATGGTTTAATTGAGTATTATCTTTAGTTGTAAAAAAGGAAAAATTAGCTTATAATATTAAATAGAAATATAAAAGGGAGATGATTTTGTGAAGTTTTTCAATACAGCTGGGCCGGTAGTGGCTAAAGATCATTATCATGTACCAATAACTGCGAGAATAAATAAAGAAGAGATATTTTCTTTAATTGATCAGAAAAAATATTTTGTACTACATGCACCCAGACAGAGTGGTAAAACAAGCAGTCTTTTAACCCTTATGGATCTTTTGAATAAAAGTGGAAAATATAAGTGCTTGTATATAAATGTTGAAAGTGCTCAAGCGGCTAGAGAGAATGTAGAAATAGCGATGGAATCTATTTTAAGTGAGCTTGAAAATAGGGAAACAATATATTTAAATGAAAATAAAATGAGCAAGCATGTTAAAAATATTCTTAAAAGTTCTCACACTGCATTAGCAAATATTTTAACAAAATGGACTCAAGAAAATGATTTACCAACAGTTCTTCTTATTGATGAAATAGATTCATTAGTAGGAGATTCTCTTATTTCTGTTCTACGTCAGTTAAGAAGTAGGTATGACACCAGACCTAATGCATTCCCTCAAAGCATAATATTATGTGGTGTAAGAGATGTGAGAGACTATAGAATTCATTCCAGTGAGCATAATGAAATTATTACAGGTGGCAGTTGTTTTAATGTCAAAGCAAAATCAATAAGATTGGGAAATTTTAGAGAAAATGATGTAAAATTCTTATATTTACAACATACAGAATCAACTGGACAGGAATTTAGTGAAGATGCAATAAAACTGGCTTATAATTTGACAAAGGGGCAACCCTGGCTAGTAAATGCTTTAGCTTATGAAGCATGTTTCGAAATGCCAGAAGGAAAAGATAGAAACAATCCCATAACTGTAGACTTAATTAATCAAGCTAAAGATAAATTAATTCTAAGTAGAGTCACTCATCTTGATCAACTGGTGGATAAATTAAAAGAAGAAAGAGTTAAAAATATAATCGAGCCGATTTTAGAAGGACTGGCAATTAAAGAAATTCCACAGGATGATTTACAATATCTTATAGATTTAGGTTTAGTTAGCAACATTAACGGAAAAATAGAAATTTCAAACCCAATCTATAAAGAAGTTATTCCTAGAGAATTGAATTATATAAGTCAAATGAGTTTAGGTTCTTTATATGAACCAGAGTGGTATGTAAATGAAGATGGCAGCTTAAATGTCAGTAAACTTATTGAAAATTTCCAGGAATTTTTTCGTGAAAACTCAGAAACCTGGATTGAACGCTTTGCTTATAAAGAAGCTGGTCCCCAGCTTTTATTGCAGGCCTTTTTACAGAGGGTAGTTAATGGTGGTGGTAGAATTTATAGAGAATATGGTCTTGGGAAAATGCGGACTGATATACTTATTGAGTGGAAGGATAGTAGTAAATATGTACTTGAACTTAAAATCTTACATAAGAGTCTAGAAAAAACAATAGCCCTTGGTCTTGAACAAACTGCAGAATATATGGATAGAACGGGAACAAATACTGGTCATTTGCTTATTTTTGATAAAAGTGAAGATAAGGGCTGGGAGGAGAAAATTTTCAGAAAAGAGAAGGAATATAATGATAAGAAGATTGTAATCTGGGGAATGTAAGTTAATCCACCTTTTTAAGTAGAGATTAATTGCAGTTGATATACATTAATAAAAGTAAATAAAGGGGTAAATTAAATGTCTAGAGACAAAAAAGTACTTTCAAAAGAAGAAAGTTTTTGTCCATCAATAGTCGAGGATTTTGACCTATTTATGGAGTATATAAGTGCTAATGATTTGATTCTTACTTTGAAAAAAAAGAATTTGAAACAAAAAGATCTTTATGCGATGAATGCATTAATGACTAATAAAGAAGAGGGTGTTACTGAGAAAAGTAATCAGTTTTCCTATCCCTTTTTGAACTTGCTATTTCATTTAAGTACAAAAAGTCAGTTGTGTTTAGTAGATAGTAGAAATCGTCAACCTAAATTGATGGTTTCTGATAGCTATAATACTTATAAAAAATTGAATTTTTATGAGAAGTATATCTTTTTATTGGAAACATTTTGGGTTGATATTGATTGGGAGAGTATAGGGATTCATAATCATGATAACTTATCTCTGGCTACTGTTGATAGTGTTTTAGAGATTTTATGTGCCTTAAAAGCAGGAGAAGAAGTAAAAATACATGGAGGATATTATCAAGTGTATTTTTCTGAGAGGAATGCCTTTCTAAGAAACTTCTATTATTTTGGTTTTTGGGATGTCATTGAATGTGAATCATTAAGTACACAAGAATATGAAGCTGGTAAAATAATAGCAAATAAATTGGGGATATTATTAGCAGATGTTCTTTATAATAAAAGGAAAATTACAAATTGGAATCGTCCATATCAAAACAGTTTTGAACGAGAAAACAACTATAATGGGATACTTACAGACTTTATTTTTGACAAAGTAAAAGAAAGCAAAATTTTAACAGATCAGCAACATGCTGAACTAAAGAGAAATTTCAAAGCAAAAATCAAGTCAAAATTAAATGATAAAACAAAGATAAAAAACAAAATAGAAGTCGATATCTTCTATCATGCTTTTAGGCCTATTTTCCCTTCTGGTGTACTAACAAAGACCCTTTCAAGTCTGAAAGAAAAATTTAAGGAAGGTATTTATATTTTTAAATGCTCATACAATAATAGAGTGTGGCGAGAGATAAAAATTGCAGATAATCACACTTTGTTGGATTTACATAATATTATACAAAAAGCCTATGATTTTGACGATGACCATCTCTATTCTTTCTACATGGATGGAGTATATGGTTCAAATATTTTCTATAATTCTAAAATGTGTAATAGAGGACCATATGTCGAAGAAATAAAAATAGGTGAATTGAATTTATATGTAGGTAAAAATTTTCTCTACTTATTCGATTTCGGAGATAATTGGAAGATAAATATATCTGTTGAAAAAATTCTTGATAAAAAAACAGATATTTTTGAACCTGAAATTATTGGAAGCAAAGGGGAATCTCCAGACCAATATCCGTTTTATTAAAAAAAACAAATAGCAAATATCTAGCGATTATGGAAACTTAAGAGGTGATTTTTTGTTTAGATATTATCTTATTGAGGATAAGAAAATAAAAAAGATTGGAAAAGAATCACATGAACGATCTTTTCCAGATCTGATAGGTAAAAAACTAATTTTATTAACTCTGTATTATCAAAATGAAGAAGAGGGTTTATACGTTTCAGCAGCAAGACTTAATTATATTCTCTTTGATGAAGAAGGCAAATGGGATTTTCTTCCCATTGAAAAAAAGGCTTTAGCTGTAACAATTGATGATATGTTAGATTTTTATAATGAAAATGATAATAAGGTGACTCATATTCGTCTTCTTCCTAAGTTAACAGAAAAACAAGAGAAGTTACTAAAAAAGAGACTGGAAAAAGATTTTGGAAAAAATGCATGGTATCAGGTAAAGCTAAAGATGCAGGATGATAGAGATATGAGAAAGACATTTTGATATAAAAGGAATGTAAAATGGAATTAAATTGCTATAAGTAGTATTGTGTAATATAATAGAGTTAATACTGAAAAAGAAATTAAGATAATAGTAAGGAGTAAGTGGAGATGCTTAAAATACCTTATGGCATATCTGATTTTAGCTCATTAAGGCAAGAGAAATATTTATATATCGATAAAACTCTATATTTGCAAACTCTAGAAGAATTGGATAGCAAATATCTTTTCTTTATCCGACCTAGACGGTTTGGTAAAAGTCTTTTTTTATCAAAAAGCCTCAAGAAAACTCCATCTAAATCTTTGATTTAGGTGGAGATGAATTGAGGTGCTACGAGATACACCTCAAATTTTTTAATGTTTTAATCTACTGAAAAATGTATATCACTTCCATAATGTACTTTACAATAGAACATTTGTATGGTACAATAAGAGTAGAATGGAGGTGAAAAAAGATGAAACTAGCTTTAAAATTTAAACCTGATTTCAGTCATAAACAATTAGAAATAGTTAAAGAGATATCCTGGCATTGCTCTAAAATTTACAATATTGCAAACTATGATATTCAAAATAATGAAGATATTAAAGCAGACTATAGCAAATTAGAAAAGCAATATAAATATAACTGGCATTGTGATTTTCTTCATAGCCATAATCGACAACAAATACTTAAACAATTAGCACAAGATTGGAAAAGTTACTTTTCTTCTATAAAAGATTATAATAATAATCCAGACAAATATCTAGATAAGAATCCATCTGAAATAATATTTACTAATTTAGCTGTTAGAATCAAACAAGGGAAATTGTTATTATCCTTATCTAAAAAGATAAAATCTAAATATCAGGAGGACAGTCTTAAATTTGAACTACCAACAATAGTTCAAAACCTGATTAATTCCAATAATCTTCAACAGATAAGAATAAAAAAGGATAAGACAAGTGCTAAATGGTATCTATTAGTGATATATAAAATAAAACCTAAAGAAAAAGCAAAAGGTAATAATATTATGAGTATAGATTTAGGATTAAATAATCTTGCTACTTTAACTTTCAAAGATAATACTGATAATTATATTATCAATGGTAGAATAATTAAGAGTAAAAATAGCTATTTCAATAAAGAAATAAGTAAATTTCAATCTATTAGAATGAAACAGACAGGCTCTAAAAAATTCAAAGATAGCAAAGAGATTAAAAGACTGAGAACTATTCGAGAAAACTACATAATCAACTATCTTCATCAAGCTAGTAGGAAAATAATTGATTTAGCTAAAGAGCATCAAGTATCTAAAATAGTAATCGGGGATATAAAACAAATAAAACAGAATATGAACTATAATAAATCCTTTGTACAAATTCCCATTCAACGCTTAAAAGATTTGATAGAATACAAAGCAAAAGTTGAGGGGATAGAATTAATAACAGTAAACGAATCCTATACTTCTGGTTGTTCTGCATTAGACCTGGAAGAAATGAATAAAGAAAACTACAATAAATCTCGCAGAATTAAAAGAGGGCTCTTTAGATCAAATACTGGATTAATAATAAATGCTGATGTTAATGGTTCTTTAAATATAATGAGAAAATATCTAGATAATAAATGTATTCCTGAACTTGTTAATCAAGCTAGGGATAATGGAGTTGTGAACCCTCCTTCAAGATTAAGGATAGCCTAATTATAGGTCAAAACGGTTAAATATCAAACATCTTTTAAACTAACCTAGTAATAATAGATTGAACTTTAATCTTTATGAAGCAGTTAGAAGCTCTATCTAAATCTTTGATTTAGGTGGAGAGGTTCACTACTGGTATTTCGCCTGTAATGCTTGATGATTTGACCAGTGGTTTTAATATATCTACTAATATCACTATGAATAAGGTAGTTAATGAAATGTCGGGTTTTACAGAAGATGAGGTAAAAGGAATTATCAATAAAATAGGGATAGATAAAGATAATAAAATAAATTTAGATCAAGATAGAAAAGATAAGCTATTTATTGAGTTGAGGAAGAATTATAATGGATATTTATTTAATGAGGATAGCAGAGAACGCCTCTATAATCCTGATATGATTTTACATTTTTTCAATCAATATTTAATGACTGGTGATTATCCAAAACAATTAATAGATGATAATGTAAGTACTGATTATGGAAGAATTAATCGACTGGTAGCAAATGAAGCTAATAGGGAAGTATTAGAAGATATTATCATTGAAGAAGGGATTGTTGCAGATATTATATCCCGTTTTTCCTTTGATATGATGTATGATGAAGATTACTTTGTTTCATTGCTATATTATATGGGTTTATTAACAATTGGCGAAATGAGATATGGCAAAACCAGATTGGAGATACCTAATTATGCAATAAAGGTTATTTTCTGGGACTACATAGAGAAGAAATTAAGAAGAGAATATAATGTCCCTTATAATGTTGAAGAATTAGCAAAAGCAATTTGGGAAATGGGTTTTGATGGTGAAATAACAGGGTTTTTAGACTATATGAGTGAAAACGTTCTTAAGAAATTATCAAATCGTGATTTGATTAATTTTGATGAAAAGTATCTTAAGGTAATTTTATTTGCCTATCTGGTGACAAGTAATCTTTATAGACCAGTTAGTGAAGGGGAAGTCGAGAATGGCTATATTGATATATATTTAGAACGGGATTTTAGAATGCCAGAAGTGGAGTATGAGTGGATAATAGAGCTTAAGTATTTGAAAAAAGCTGATAAAGGGAATTTAAACCAGGTTAGAGAAGAAGGATTAAAGCAGCTAAGAAAATATGCAAGTAGTCATAAGTTTGAAGGTAAAGAAAATATGAAGCAGGCTTTGATAGTTTTTGTAGGTAAAGCTGAGTATTTTGTGTTTGAATAAAAATATTATGATATGAAGTTAGCCAGTCATTTACAGAGATAAATGGCTGGTTGTTTTTCTTTGAACAAGGATATTTCTGCTATATCTAGAAATTAAATATAGAAAGAAAAAGAAAATTATGAACATCTGTATCTGACATAATGCTGTCAGTGCCAGATGATATACTTGGTATAATGGTTTAAGTATCCAATAATCTATTTACTGTGAGTCAATTAGAAAATATTATGCAGGAGATAAAGTGTGATTAAATAGATGTGGGTTGTTTTTTGTTCTTTTAAATGATAAAATTGCATTAAAATACCCGCTTTAAAAATTGATTGCGGTTAATGAGGTGCGAAAATGATTAGTATGAGTAAAGTTGTTAAAGAATTTCAAAAGCAAGGTGGTGTTCTCAAAACATCAGAACTAAATAAATTGGGTCTTAGTAGCCGTCAGATTAGAAAACTTTTAGATCAAGGAGAACTATCAAAAATTAAACGAGGATATTATGAACTTTCACATGATGTTACCTCAGAAGAAGTTATGATTGCTAGATTATTTCCAAAGGCTGTTATTTTTCTGGAAAGTGCTTTACTTAAATATGGTTATACAGATAGGATTCCATTAGCCTGGCAAATTGCCGTTAATAGAGATAGCGAGAAGAGTAAATATGATATTGATTATCCTATTATTAAGCCTTTTTATCAGAAATCTAAATTTTTGAATATAGGAGTAACTACAATTATAGTAGATGGGGTAAATGTGAGGTATTTTGATAGGGACCGTACGATTTGTGACGTTATGAGATATGAGCGAAAATTAGAAAAAGAGGTGTATTCAAAAGCGGTCATGAACTATATCAAAGATTCCAATAAAAATATTAGACATCTCTTTGAGTATGCAAAATTATTAAATATCACGAGGAAAGTTGATTCCCAAATAGGGAAGTGGTTATAATGAGAAATATAAGTGCATCAGTAATAGCAAAACTAAAAAATAAAGCGAAACAAGAAGGAATTTCCTTGCAGCAATTTTTAAATTTATTTTGTCAAGAAGAGTTCATAAGAAGGTTGGCTCAGAGCAATTATTCAGACAAGCTAATTTTGAAAGGTGGATTTCTTTTATACTCGATTAGTGGTTTTACTACAAGACCAACTATTGATGCTGACTATTTATTAAAGTATCATTCTAATGAAATAGGGGCAATTGAAAAGATGGTAAGATCAATTATTGATGAGAATACGGGGAATGACTTTGTTAAGATTGATATACGAAATATTACAAAAATTAATGAAATGAAAGAATACCATGGTACACGAGTCAACTTGATTGGCTATATTGGAAAAACGCGGACACCATTTAGCATTGATTTTGGTGTTGGTGATATGATAATACCTTCAGCAGTTGAAAGGACATTGCCTATTCTCTTAGATGATTTTACCCAGCCAACTTTACTAACTTATTCGTTAGAATCAATAGTATCTGAAAAATTTGATGCAATAGTAAACTTGATGGAAGCAACAGGGCGAATGAAAGATTTTTATGATATTTATTATTTAGCTTCTTCATTTGATTTTGATGGTAGAAAAATTCAAGAAGCAGTATATGAAACTCTTACTAATAGGGGAACACCTTATGAATCAGACTCAGTTACAGTGATTCAACGGCTATTAAATAACAATCAAATCATTAATAGATGGGAAAACTTCTGTAAAAAGATATTAAGATATGAATTGGATTTTGAAAAGGTTATTAAGTTAATCGTTAAATTTATTAACTCACCATTTCAAGCAATGATTAACGAAGATGAGTTCTTTGGTATTTGGGATCATGAAACAAGAGAATACAAGAAATAGAATGTTTTAAAATGGAGGGTGATTAATATCAAAAACCGTTTTGCAGGTGCACTTATTGGATTGGCTGTTGGTGATGCTCTTGGAACAACTCTTGAGTTTAAAGCACGTGGTAGTTTTGAGCCACTGGAAGATATGGTAGGGGGAGGGCCTTTTGATTTAGAACCTGGTCAATGGACAGATGATACATCTATGGCTCTTTGTCTGGCTGAAAGTTTAGTAGAAGATGGCTTTGATCTGGATAGTCAGCTTGCTAAATATCTGAAATGGTTTAATGATGGCTATTTAAGTAGTACGGGAACTTGTTTTGATATCGGGAATAATACTGCTAAATCCCTTAGAGAATATGAAGGAAAGGGAAAGCTTCCTGATGAATATGAGTATGCAGCTGGAAATGGTGCCTTGATGAGATTAGCGCCAGTTGCAATGTATTATAAAGGAGATTTTGAAAAAGCAGTATTATATTCAGGGAAAAGTTCAATTACAACACATAATAATATATTGTCTATTGATTCATGCCGATGTTTCGGTAGAATGTTGCAGCAAGCAATTGTGGGAAAAGATAAAGATAGTATTCTCACTGGGGAAGTAAGGCAATTAGAAGTTGATGATAAAGTAAAGTTAATTGCTGATGGTAGCTATATGGATAAAGATATTGATGCGATTTCATCAAGTGGTTTTGTAATAGACTCTCTGGAAGCAAGTTTGTGGGCATTTTATCATACTGAAAACTTTAAAGATGCAGTATTGAAAGCTGTTAATCTTGGTGATGATGCTGATACAGTAGGAGCAATTACTGGTCAAATAGCTGGTGCCTATTATGGACTGGATGGTATACCAGAGGAGTGGGTTAGTAAGCTGGCTAAAAAAGATTTGATATTTGACTTGCTTGATAAGTTGTACAATAAAATATGGAGCTCTCTCAAAAAAAGCTTATAAAAACATATGTATCTGACATACTGTTGTCAGATACCTATGCTAAACTAATAATGAAGAGACAAAAGCTTTCACCACCTATATTTATTAATATATACCAGTGGTGACTTTTGAGAAAAAATTCAAGAGGGAGTGTTTATTAATGAAGAAATATTTTATTATTATTTTAATGTCCTGCATAGTCTTTTTAGCAAGTGTTGGTGTTGAGGCTGTTTATTTTGCTGATGAAATTACTGATGAAATGATTGAAGAATGGATTGAAGAGGTCAGGCCATATAGAAGTGAAAGTTGGTTAGATACAGATGTTACAGGACATAGTTTTACTGATTTTGATGAGCTTGATTTTACAATGAGATCAGTGACACTTCGTACTAATGCAAGATTAGCAATGCAAGAAATACACGAGCAACAAAGAAAATATATAGAGCCTAGTATTGAAAGTGTGAGAGAATATATAGAAGAATTACCGGGTTTGGCTGTTAATCAAGTATTAATTGTCGAGGAAAGAAGTGATAGAAATCCTGATGACATGCATCTGGTGTTTTTTGTAATCGAATATAATGAAAATAATCAATTAATACAAGAGAATGTAATTCAGCCTATTGAATGGAATAGCGGTAGTGCAGAATACTTTTTTGATATAGAAATGCACTATTCAGAAAAAGTATATGTATTTAGCTATGATGATTTTCCTTCTCGACAAGAATTTGAAGAGGGAAATTATGAAATAATTGTTAAGCATATAAGCAATGCTGGGGAAATAGATATAAAAATTCCCTGGGATGAAGTACGATAAGTAAAAATACATTAATATTGGAGGACTCATCACCCTTTTTGTAGAAAAAAAGGGTGATAAAAACCTATGACATTTGTGATACATATACATTTTCACCTCCACAATTTACAAGAGATGAGGCTATTGCCCTTTCTCTTGCTGCACGCTATTACCAATCAAAACGCACCTTAACTATGGGGAAGCTGAATTAATAGAAATGCTAGTAGAGGTTTATAAATGGAATGGTGAAATGTATATAAGTGATTAATTAGTGTGTTATCAGAAACTTTTAAAAAAACAAACTTTAAAATTACTTAATAGAATTATTAGTTTTAACAATTTATATTTCAAAAGAAGCAATTTGTTCCTAGAAGAATATTTTATTTGCTAACAAATTATTTTGAAAAAGAATCTAAATTTAAACAGAGAGAGGCTAATATTTTGAAAAAAATTGTTTTTTTAGTATTATTATTAATAATGTCTATAGTGCTTGTCGGATGCTATGAAGTAGATGGGACTCTAGTTTTAAATGAAGATGGTGAAGGAATACCTATAATTAATATAGTTGCTGATGAAATAATGGGTGGTGATGAAGCAAGAATTTTAGCCTGGCAGATAGATTTTTTATTTCCTGAGGTAAATTTAAATTATGAAAAAACAATAGAAAGTGTTCAAAAAGATTTCCAATCATATTTAGAAATAAACTTCGAGCAAGAAAATACTATCGATTTAGCTGATTCTGACTATTTTAATTTTGAAAAAAAACAGGATGGTACTTTTGAATTTATAGCAGAGATACCCAAAATACTTGATTCAGTTACAGAAGATAGTAAAAACGATATCGTAATAAGATTTTCAGTTATATTGCCAGCAGAGATAGATATGGCAAACTCTACTAGGGTAGATGGCCAGATGGTTAGCTGGAGTATTAGCAAAGAAGATTTAACAAGCCCAACTACTTTAAGAGCTTTTACAAAATAGACTATTGATAAAAGCCGGTCGTTTACAGGATAAAGGGCTGACTGTTTTTTAAATGGGGGTTTATGACATATATCAAGTATATGTCTATATACACAATGAAAAATAGAGAGGCAGGGATGTTTCAATGTATAAAACAAAAAAATATTTTCTTATACTGATATTGTTAACTGTTTTATTGTTTATGTTCGCTTGTAGTAATTCCGGAAGTATTATGAAAGAATATACAATTGATTCTGCAATTAATATTATTGAAGACGCTGGATATCTTGTTCAAGGAAGAACAAGTAATTTTTATGGAATTATAGGTGCCTCAGATGGGGCAAATATAAATGTGGGTAAAAATGAAATAGCAGTAGAACTATACATTAACTCAGGAAATATAGATAAAACAATGTTTATTAATCCTCAAGAAGGAAAAAGGGCTTTTATTGTTTCTAATCTTTGTGTTTATATCCATAGTAATGATGATGAGTTTTATAATACTTTAAAAAAAATATTTAGCTACAACTAGAACAGCAATAAAATGCGATAAGTAAAAAATACACGAATATTGAAGGACTTATCACCCTTTTTGTAGAAATATAAAAAGGGTGATAAAAAATGGAAAATAATAAGATAGTAAGATTACTAAAAATTATTACATTACTAGATGGAAGCTATAAAAAATGGACAGCCCAGGATATGGCTGCTCATTTTGGCATATCAGAAAGAACCTTTCACCGTGATCGGAAAATCCTTGAAGATATAGGGGTCCCCCTATATTATGACTCTGATAAAAAAACCTATGATATTTGTGATACATATACATTTTCACCTCCACAATTTACAAGAGATGAGGCTATTGCCCTTTCTCTTGCTGCACGCTATTACCAATCAGAAAACGCACCTTATAAAAATCATTTAGATATAGCTATTGCTAAAATACTCAATGCTTTACCGCAGAGCATCTCTGAAGTACTGCAAAATATTGATGCTCGAATGTTAACTTTAAATGACCCTATTGTAGATCTTAGTGAATATCAGGATCTAATTGCTCAGATAGAAGAAGCCATTGAGAAACAAAAAAGAGTTAAGATAGCTTATAATTCTCTGGCTGATGATCTAGTAAAATGCAGGAATTTGGATCCATATAATCTAATCCTTAAGAATGGAGCTTGCTTTGTAGTTGGATATTGTCACTTGAGAAATGCTATTAGAATATTTAGGGTTGATCGGATAAAGTCTTTTGAAGCTCTTGATGAAAGATTTGAGAAAGATGAAAATTATTCTCCAGAAAAATATTTTAAATACTCCTGGGGAATTGAAAGAGGACAGGAATTTAAAGTTGAATTGTATTTTAAAGGTGTTGCTGCTCAAATTGTCAGGGAATACAACTGGCATCCAAGTCAAGAAATAAAAGAACTTTCAGATGGAATAATATTTAGAGTTAGAACCAGTAGTGCTATTGAAATGAAAAAATGGATACTAGGTTTTGGCAGTGAGGTTGAAGTAAAAGAACCTGAATGGCTGAGGCAAGAATTAATAGATGAAGTGGAAAAAATAAAAGAAATATATAAATAAACATATGTACCTGACATAGCGTTGTCAGTTGCTGCTGATATAGTAGAAAAACTAAATCTTATATGGAGTGATAAAAAATATGATAATAACATGTGATTCATCCTGCAATATGGGGTATTTCTATCTTATGCCGCCAGCTAAAGAAGATTATAGAAATGAAGACTTATATGATATTTTTGAAAAAAGAGCGATAAGAGATGGTAGAGGTTTAATGGCGAAATTAGATAAAATGGAATTTATTAATGCGCCATATCATGAAACTATTTTTGATCTTGGACTTATTGAAGATTATCAGAATGATATGACCGAAGATGACTATATGCTGGGAGTAGAACTTGAACTTTCTTATGCTCAACTTATGAAGAGGGTAAAGGGGGATGCCTTTAATACATATACTATCAATTGGCAAGAAGATGATTATTATTTGTTTACATTAAATAATAATAAGAAAGTATTTGACGATAACAATTTTGCTTGTCCTATGAATGATAAAAAGGATACCTTTCTTATTTTATCAAAAGATAAGAAACAGAAACTTAATTTTTTACTAGATGAAGGTTCTATGCAAAAAGTAATAGAAAAGATTGTGCTTGTGGAGGGATTTATTACTAAGAGGACAGATTTATATTCACTAGAATATCTTTCCTCTATTCAGTGCAGAGTCTAACAAAATTAAAGAAAATAAGTTCAAGTTATCAACACTCTCTACTACTTTTCTCATAAGAAAGCAGCTTTCATTTATAAGATTGCTAAGCTAATTCGCAAGTGAATGGAGGATTAAAATGAAATGTAAAAATCTTGGAGAAAGGATTTTAAATCTCCGTAAAGAAAGAGGAATTACTCGAGCTGAATTGGCAAGTCAAATTGGTCTTGCATCTTCCTATATAGTTAAAATTGAGAATGCTCAAAGAACTGTTTCTTTAGAAGAAGCAGAAAAGATAAGTAGGGCTCTGGGAATATGCATCAACACTTTATTGAATTATGAGAAGGTTACAGAAGAAAAGTCTTTTTATAAAGCATTTGTGGCAAAAGGTATGAATAAAAAAGAGCTAGAAGATATAAAAAGATTTGAGAGACTTTTTGATGCATTAAGTACTCAAGAAGAAATATATAATCTTGAGAGAAATATATAGAAAGATACGATGAGAAAGATTTAAAGACTTTATAATATATGTTGAAATATAGATATACTTGTGCTAATATATAATTACAGTTTTATAAATCGACTCTTATTAAGAGTGGTGGAGGGAACGGACCCTGTGAAACCCAGCAACCCCCTTTTGGGAAGGTGCTAATTTCCGCAGCAGATGCTGAAAGATAAGAGAAGGGATGATAGTTAGCTCTTCTCTTATGAGAGGAGCTTTTACTATTATAAAGGAGGAATTTTCATGAGTTATCGCAAAGGATGGACTGTGTTTTTTCTAGAGCCTGGGAAATATGACAACAAAAAGTGTAGGGTATGTGATTCAGAATGTGAAGTAGAAAGAAACAAAGAAAGATATAGTGCTTCTATTGAGGCTATGACAGATAGAGCTTCAAGTTGGGATATATTTAAATGTCCCAATGTTGAAGAAAGCTGGCATATTAAGCTAGAAAGTTTAGTTTTAGATAAAGATTCGTTGACTAGTAATAAAATTAGCAAGCTGCTGCAAAAGGAAATTGATGAGCTTAAATTAAATAATTTGAGATAAATATTTAAGTGCGGGGTATTCTCTCCATAAAACTGTATTATTTGATGTGATCCTGGAGATGCTCTTGGGATAACTCTAGATTTTTGGTTAATATACTGGCTAAAAAGGATTTTATATTTGATCTGATTAAATACAGTAAAAAAGGTTAACATTAGATAAATTCACTAAATTTTAAAAAATATAAGAATATTAAAGGAATTACCACCCTTTTTGTAGAAATATATAAAGGGTGATAAAATATGGAAAATCAAAGGATAGTTAGATTACTAAAAATAATTACTTTGCTTGATGGCAGTCATAGAAATGGACAGCTCAGGATTTAGCTGATCATTTTGGAATATCAGAGATAACCTTTCACCGAGACAGAAAAATTCTTGAAGATATAGGAGTTCCCCTATATTACGATCCTGACAAAAAAACATATAATATTTGTGATACATATACATTTTCACCTCCACAATTTACAAGAGATGAGGCTATTGCTCTATCTCTTGCTGCACGTTATTATCAATCTGAAAACGCACCTTATAAAAAACATCTAGATATAGCTAAAATACTTAATGCCTTACCGGAGAGTATCTCTGAAGTACTGCAAAGTATAGATACTCGCATGCTTACTCTAAATGAACCCCTTGTAGATCTAAGTAAACATCAGGATCTAATTAGTCAGATAGAAGAAGCAATAGAGAAAAAAATGAGTGTAAAGATAGCTTACAATTCCCTGGCTGACGACAAAATAAAAGAAAGAAAGCTAGACCCCTATAGTATTATTTTAAAGAATGGGGCTTGCTATATTGTAGGTTATTGTCATTTAAGACAAGATGTCTTAACATTTAGAATAGATAGAATTAATGCTTTTTCTCTTTTAAAAGAGTGCTTTGAAATAGCAGAAAATTATTCAGCTGATAAGTATTTTCAATATTCCTGGGGAATAGAAAGAGGAAAAGAATTTTCAGTTGAATTATACTTCAATGGTATTGCAGCTCAAATAGTAAAAGAATATAACTGGCATCCAACTCAACAATCAAAAGAACTTTCAGATGGAAGAATGTTTTTTAAGGTAAGGACTGGTAGTGCCATGGAAATAAAAAGATGGATTCTCAGCTTTGGCAGTGAAGTAGAAGTTAAATCTCCTGCTTGGTTGAAGGAAGATATAAAAGATGAAGTGGAAAAAACAAAGGAAATATATAAATAAACATATGTACCTGACATAGAGTTGTCAGAGCTTCATGATATATTGATAATAACAAACCTTATTTGGAGTGATTTTAGATATGATAATAACATGTGATTCGTCTTGCAATATGGGGTATTTCTATCTTATGAATTCAGCTAAAGAAGATTATAGAAATGAAGACTTATATGATATTTATGAAAAAAGAGCTATAAGAGATGGTAGCGAGTATACATTAGACAATATTAGATTATAGTAATGAAATTATATATAAATAAGAACTACTTTATTAAGGGCAAAGGGGTGGATTACTATGGCAGAAGTATCATATAATGAGGAAAATATGGTACCTAATATATTTGCTGAATTAAAAAATATTTCAGTAGTTAATCTTATGTGTTTAATAGAATTAATTAATGTTATTGATAAAGGGAAGTCTACAATAAATTACATAGACTACTCTTATGAAGTTGTATCAAATTATTGGGATGAAGACTTATCTAAAGTAGAACAAACATCTGAAGTCAAATTATTAAATGAAGTCAAGAGCATATTGATAACTAAATATGGTCTTACTATGAATTCCCCTAAGGCAGATGTCTTACAAATTTTAGGATTTGCGAATGATAGGCATATTAATATTAAATTGCTTGGGGTAGTTAAGAAATCTATAAACTATTTAAAAAATCCAATAGATGAGCAAGAATTAGGTAGTGCAAGATTTGATTATTGGAAAAATCATTTACATAATAAATGGTTATGTAAAAATGATTTTATAAAAATGAGAAATCAAAAAGAAATTGTTATAGATAAAAAATGGCTTAGTTATATTAGAGATAAGCAGGATGTAATATATAATTACTGTACAAATAGCCTTACAACATTGCTAAATGGGGAATCATTGGTTGTAAAAGAATATTGCGATGACCATAAGCAAGTAATTGAAGAAGATTTTTCCGTTATAATGGATCTGGAAAAACGAATTAAATTACATCAAAGATTGGACAAAAATACATACGCATGTCTAGAAGTAGCATATGAATGGCTTGACTTTACAATTGAAGATTATACAAGGTATAAGGTTATTTATGATTCGTATATGAGGAAATTTGATATAAAACAGACGGTTAAAAAATTTCCTTTTGTAACATCATTGATACTAATTTATACAGCTATATATAGATATAATGATGAGGATAGTAATGGGTTTTGGCCAGAGTTTTTTTATAGAAGTGAATATAAATATAGCGAAGTAGAATTAGTCATGATAGCAATGAAAAAAATAGTTAATCAGTTCAAAATAAATACTGAAGATAGGCATTATCTAGAAAAGAGAAATTTATCTGAGATTTTTTCTCATATTTATATGTCTGATGTATCTATTAGGAAAATTTACAGCGCTATTTACAAATATTACTTTAAGTATAGTAGTAATCAACGTATAGTTAATGTTCAGTTTTTCTTAGAAGATAATTTATATAGGCTGGACAAATCGGGTATTTTCTTTTTTTCTGAGGATAATATTATAGACAATTCATTTGATAAAATTATGGAATTGTTCAATGAGTGCTTAGATAGCAAGAAAAATATTCATAACGTTGATTATTTACCAAAAAGATTCTTGATATCTTTTGAAAGATGGCTTGAATCTGATAAAAAAGAAATAGATTCACAAAAAGATGATTATTATATTGCAAGTCCCAGGATACGATTCGATATACCAAATGAGAAAATGGTTCTGGTATTACCTCAACAAAGAAGTAAAGTTTTTAGCGATGAGAGATGTGGTTGGAAAATAGGATTAGATGATTCAGAAGAAAGATTTGTTGATGGGCGAATTGTTAAGCGAAAAGACGGTGTTTATATTATACTGGATGAAGAAATTGAATTAGATTTTTATAATAATCTAGAGATTGAATATCTTTTCAATAATAAAACTAAAAGCAAATGGCAATTTGAGAACAATAATTCTTTTATCTTGTTTAATGAGCAAGGCTATTATCTTAAAGGTGATAAACTAAATAGAAGTAAATGCGTAGTTGGTATTTATAATGCCAATTTTAAAGATGAAGATTATATTCTTGAAGAAATTGCTTTGATCAACTGGGAAGGATATACTTTTTATTATTTGGATTTAGAAGATATTAATGAACAACAATTAATGTTTAATGGAGAACAAGGTGTTATTCTAGAAATTGATAATAAACCAAGTATTAAGAGAAGCTTATATAAGTTAGCATTAGAGAAATGGGATATAAGTCCTTCTAATTTTAAAGGTATTCCAGTATATGAGTATGTTGGATCGTTTAATTTCAACACTCCAAAAATATCTAAAGATGATATCGAAGTTAGTATAAGACCATTATCTAAAAATATTAGTTTTGGAAGTTATTCTATTTATGAAAAAAAACAGGTTAGTTCAAATAATGTAGAGGTAAACTTTCATAGAAATAGATTACAAAATGGTTATTACAATTTATTAATAAAATATAAAGGTAAAACTGTTATCCGAGAAAATTTTATACATATTAATACGATAGAATATATTGACGGCTTTAATATGTCATATGATAAAATAAGTTATACCCATGAAAAACTCACCCTAAAGAAAAGCCCTCACTATAAAATTGAACCATCTCATATTACATGCTTTGTTTCAGAAGATGATGAAAATTATTATATTGAACCATCAAATGTCGCTAAGGCTAAATTTAATCTCTTATTTGATGATATTTCTGTACCAATTGAGAAGGTTATATTACCTATAAGATGGAGTATTACTGGACTAGAATCAGTTATTGACAATAAAACAGATAATCAAGCCAAAGAAATAACTAAACAGGCCTTTGATAATAATGATATTCGCTTACAAGTTAGTAATTTTGATTATAGATATAACACATTAACATATAAAATAGAAATACTAGAGAAAAACAATAATAAAAGGATAACTGAAATAAGAAAATTAAGTTATGGGGACCAGTTTAGTTTACTATTTAATAATATTAGGGATAGGTTGATAGACTTTTCTAATATTACAATTAAAATGTTTATTATAAATGAAAAACAAGAGTGTTTATATGAAAAAGTGCTATTAAATGTGGTAAAAAAGATAAAAATGCTTAATTTTAAAGCTAATTTTAAAGAAGAAAATCTAAAACTATCCTGGCAGGAAGAGTATTTAAATAAGTCAAGAGTTTTGAAACTTTATAATTTCATTAATCCTTGGAAAGATAATGTTGAAATTGAACTTAAGGATGGTATAACAGATATCATTATACCTGCAGAAAATATTGAATTTGGTAGTTATATACCAGTGTTGGACTATAAAAAAGAATATAGTATTTTTGATAACATAGAAGATAAAGTTATTTTCTTTAAAAGAAATGAACTAAATAATGTAATAAATAATAATCAAGAATTCAAACTTAAGGATGAAGATTTAATATTAGGTAGACTATTGCAAAATTACATAGATGGAAATGATAGTCGGCCAATATTAAAAGACTTAATGAAGTTGGAGGCTATATCTAATCAGAAAGTATTTATGACAATTATTCAAATGAAATATCTCATTGATCAGTCAGGTCAAAACAAGATAAGTATATTTATCAACAATTCATTTGAATTACTTAATCTCCTTATTGAAAGAGAAGGTTATGACAGATTAATAAAAAGTTTATATCATTTAAAACCTAGGCTTAGTGATGAAGACTTGAAATTTTGTAGCACTATATTATTAGCTGCAAGAAAAGATAAAACAATTGCAAAAGAAAAAATTGATTTACTATCTGATATAAACTTAATTGATGCTTTATGTAGTGTTAAGAATGGAAGTGGAGAGATAACCAAAAACCTGAAAAGTCGCTGTATATCTACTTTTGAAAATGAGTTGTTAGGTATGGTCAGAAGACATAAGGAAATATCAGATGTAATAAAAGATGAGATTGAGATTATTACATCTTTTTGGGGTTGGTTAACAGCTCATGAAAACAAATATATCCTTAGGAAAGGTTATTCACTATCTAGAGCATTTAGAATCTACGAATTTAAAAAAGATATTTCATCATATAAAGTAAATGGTAATAAGATGGATGATCTTGTTGAAAACATTAAATGTGACAAAAAGGATTTATATCTTTGCTTACCAAAACGATTAGAATATGCTGATGACATATCTAATGAAAAATTTAAAGTAATTAAAGAGTTAATTGATATGAATATGGATAATAATTATCGGTCTTTATTAATTGTTTCTTTTTTGTCTATTAATCCAGCAAAAACTAGTTCTAATATAGAATACTATGAAATGATTATTAAAGAGTATGTTGGGAACCAATGGGAGTTATTTGAAAGGTATAGGGCGTTTTTCAAACTAATGTTTTTATAGGAGGAGAATTATATGAGTATTAACCCAATTACGACTACAGATAATATAAGAGAAGAATATACAAAATATTTAAAGTCAATGTTTTTGTTTAAAAATGACACATTGAGAAAATCTGCAGATGAGGCAATTGAGGAAAGTAAAACTGACCTAGTAAAAGGTCCTTATATTGAGTCAACAGCCAGGTATAAGAGTGGTAAAACTTTGAGACAACTAATTGATGAAAAAATATTGCATAAAAATTTTGTAAAATTAGTACCTGGAATTGGAGAATTTCCTCTTCATATACATCAGGAAAGAGCAGTAATAAAATCGATAGTTAAAAAGAAAAATATTATTGTTGCTACAGGAACAGGTAGTGGTAAAACAGAAAGTTTTTTAATACCAATTCTTAATGATCTGGTTAAAGAACAAAGTAATAATGAATTAACACCAGGAGTAAGGGCCTTAATACTTTATCCTATGAATGCATTAGCAAATGATCAATTAAAAAGGTTAAGAGTATTATTAAAAGAATATCCTGAGATTACTTTTGGAAGATACACAGGTGAAACGAAGGAGGGTAAAGAAGAAGCACTTGATTATTTTAAGAAAATGAATCCTGATCAAGCAACTATAGATAATGAAATATTATCAAGAGAAGAAATGCGTTCAACTCCGCCAAATATTCTGTTAACTAATTATGCAATGTTAGAATATTTGTTATTACGTCCTAATGATAATGTTTTTTTTGATGGATTATATGCTAACTATTGGAAATATATTGTGTTAGATGAGGCTCATGTATATTCGGGATCTTTAGGAAGTGAAATCTCGTATTTAATAGCAAGATTGAAAGATAGAGTAGTGGATGGAGAAAAAGGAAGAATAAATTTTATAGCTACAAGTGCAACACTAGGTGGCGGCAAAGAAGAACTAAAAGATGTTGTTGAATATGCTAAGAATTTGTTTGGAGAATCTTTTAGTGAGGATTGTATCATTACCTCAGATAGGTTAAGAACAAAAATACGTAAAGGTTTAATTAAGCCTCCTTTAAAAATATATAAAAAAATATTAATGTATACTGAAAAATACTCAGGTAAAGAATTAGCAGATTTAATTAATAAAGAAGGTATATATGAAACAATTATTCCTAAAGAGGAAACTTACGAGGTGCTTTATGATATATTAATTCAGGACTATTATGTGAATAAGTTAAAGATAAATATTGAAAGTAAAACAAAATTAATTAAAGAAGCTATAAAAGATGTATTTGGTTCTGTAACACGAAAGAATATTGATGCATTTTTAGCAATGGTTGATTTAGCAGCAAAAGCAAAAAAAGAAGATAATTCAGATGTGCTATTGCCTGCAAGATATCACACTTTTTCAAAATCAATTGAAGGTGGGTTTGTTCAGTTATATCCAAATAAAAAGGTATTCTTAAATCGTAAAGAATATGAGGAATCGGGAAAAGAAAGATTTGGTGTTTTTGAATTAGCTAATTGTCAGAAATGTGGACAAGAGTATTTGATTGGTAAGATAGAGAGTGGTTATTTAAAACATTCAGCAGGTTTTTTTAATTTTGATGACAAAGAAAGGCTTGAATACTTTTTATTAAAGGAAGATTACTCAGCTATAGAATTAGATGAAGACTCTTTAGTTGAAGATGATGAATTACTAATTGAAGATATAAAAATTAATAATGCTGAAAGCTATATATTATGTACAAAATGTAGAAGTGTACAAGCAAATAACAAAGCAGCAGATAAGTCATGCTGTGAAAAACCAAATCATATCGTAGTCTACAGAATTCATCATAAAGGATCTGTTAATACTTGTCTGAGCTGTGGAAGTTACGGTAGAAGAATTGTTAAAAAATTAGTAAATGCTGATGCTCCTACTACTGAAATGTTAGGAAGGACACTTTACCAAAACATACCCAAAGAACTTGTTAAAGTTGAACAAGAAGAAATTAATGAATTGGATGAAGGTGAGAGTCTTTTTGGAAATCTTGATTTATTTGATGTTAGTGAAGGAAATATTATTGAAGATACGAAAGGTAGAAAACTATTGGCATTTTCAGATAGCAGAAAAGAAGCTGCTTATTTTGCCACTTATATGGATATTAGGTATAACAATTATTTGTGGAGGAAGATGATTTTAGATGCAATTGACTCTCTTGGAGATACTAATATAACGTTCAAAAAATTACATACAAGAATATATAAGGACATAGAGTCCCAAAAAGATTTATTAATAGAATCCTCTGAGGAGATAGATGAGACTATTTCAGCTTATATAATGTATGAGTTAATGTCATATGAAAGAGAAATTGGTTTAGAAGGGGTTGGAATGTTATCATTCAGGTACCCTAAACCAGAATGGTGGAATGATAGAATCCAACTATGTGGACTAGATAGTGATCAGGTCTGGAAAATAATTGAGCAGATTTTTCACGGGTTAAGAATTAATAGATGTGTTAACTATCCAGATGATTTGAAAGATGAACACCCATTATTTGGTGTTCGATCTAAACCTATTTTTTTTAGATATGCAGATTCCCAATATGGAATTGTTAGTATTAGACCGAAAGAAAATTATAATAATATGAGGTTTGATTATTTAACAAAAATATTTATGAAATATGGTAATGACAAAGAAACTGCAAAAGAAAAGGCGGTAATATTTCTAGAGAAAATATTTAATGATCAACAGTTTATAACCGGAATGACATCTAGTGGATTATTCACATCAAGATTTATAGAAAATGAAGGTAATATATATCAGTTGAATCATAATAAGTGGTTGTTTGAAAGAAAACAAAAATTATATAGTTGTAATAAATGCGGTAAAAAAACAACTATTAATATAGCGGGGGTATGCCCATCATATAGGTGTGACGGAAGATTGGAAGATTTTAAAAAAGATGTTTCAAGACAAACATACTATTCAGATATTTATAATAATATTAAAAGGATTCCAATGGTAATAAAAGAACATACTGCTCAGTTAACAAGTAGGCATGCTTCTGAAATACAAACTAAATTTGAACAAGGGAAAGTTAATATTTTAAGCTGCTCAACCACTTTTGAAATGGGTGTTGATGTTGGAAGTTTAGAAGCAGTTTTCTTAAGAAATATACCACCTGAAACAGCTAATTATGTTCAAAGAGCTGGTCGTGCAGGAAGGAGAACATCTTCTACTGCTTATATACTAACTTATGCAAAACGTAGATCACATGACTTATACTATTTCCAAAACCCTGAGAAAATAATAGAAGGTCAGATTAAACCACCTTATATAGAAAAAAATAATGATAAAATTGCATTTAGACATTTATGTTCCATAGTATTTTCCTGGATATTTAGAAAATACGAACAGTATTTTACAAGTGTAGAAAAGCTTTTTGCTTATAGTCAAGACTATCCAGAAGTAGATAATATGTTAAAGGAAGAGCTCAGTAATCATCCACAAGAAATTTTAAATTCTTTAAGAAATGTCTTTACTATAGAGGTTCAAAATGTTTTTGGGATTGAAGATTGGAGCTGGGTAGAAGATAGATTACTAAAAGATACTGGTAATTTAATTCTTTCAAAAAGAAAGTGGCTTAATGATGTTTCCGAGATTATTAAAATTAAGGAAGACAATTTTAATAAAGGAAAAGCAGTAGATTCAATAAGTAGAATGTTAAAGACATTTTTAGAAAAGGGTGTAATAAACTTCTTAGCTTCAAATAATGTTTTGCCAAGATATGGATTTCCTATTGATACGGTAAATTTAGATACTATTCATATTGGTAAAGTGTCAAATAATGTAAATTTGAGCAGAGATTTAAAAATGGCTATTTCAGAATTTGCTCCTGGTAATAAAGTAATAGCAAATGGGTTATTGTGGGAATCTTATTCAATTAATATGTCAAAATCAAAATGGTGGCCAACATATTTATATTCAATATGTGAAGAATGTCATACTATTTATAAGGAGCCCTGTGATTATAATTTGAAAATGGTTGAAATAGATGAAAGTAAAAAATATTGTCAATGTGGGGCACCATTAAAATATCATAAATTTATTAAACCTATCTTTGGTTTTTCAACTAATAATAGCAAACCAGAAAAACCAAGTTTGTCTAAGCCGACATCTTCATATGGTGGGAAAATTTATTTTCACCAGTATGATGAAAATGAAAAAAATTATCATAAGTCAGTGAAGGTTAATAATATTGCTATTAATTATACCTATTCGCCTAGAGGTAATCTATTTATAGTTAATCAAGGTAATTATGGTTCTGGATTCAGGCTATGTTCATGGTGTGGCTATGCCACTAATAATGCGCATGATATAGAATATGAACATAAAACTAAGTATGGTCATAAATGTGGAAATACGTATTTGAATAGAGTAGATATAGGACATGAAATAATTACAGATATTATTGAAATAGAGTTACCTAATGTTAGCAATAATTTTACTGAGGAATTTTTATATTCTGTTTTATATGCATTAATTGAAGGAGCAGTAGGGTATCTTGGAATTGATAGAAGAGAAATTGATGGATGTTTGAATTATACAAGTCAAACTTCATCACCATCATTTATTTTATTTGACCAAGTACCTGGTGGTGCTGGCCATGTTAAGAGAATTGGCATGAAATTATATGATGTGATACAAGAAGCAGAAAAACGTGTTAGTGGATTATGTGAATGTGGAGAGGAAACTAGTTGCTATGGTTGTTTAAGGAATTATTCCAATCAAATATATCACGACATTCTTCAAAGAGGATTGGCATTAAAATACTTTAAGAAATTAAGAAACATAAATCCTTCTTATCAAGAAATTGCTTCTACTAAAGAGAATAATTTAGAGTCAATTATCGAGATTTGCAAAAACAAAAATATTGAAATGCCAGTTGAAGGATATGAACTGGAACTAAAGAATGGGGATATGCCTATAGCAGAATTGGCGTTTGTAGATATGAAAATTGCATTATTTTTAGAAGAACAGGAAGAGGAAAAAGATAAATATAGCAATCAGGGTTGGAGAACTTACTTTGTTGATCAATTTGATCTGGAAGAATGTATAGGTAATTAATAATTATATATAAGAGGAGATAAAAATGAATATTGATATTGCTATAACAAAATCGTATCTAACAGCGTTATCCGGGGTTCCAAAAACGATACAAAAGAAAGCTAATAATCTTTTTGAAAAGTTTAAACTGAACCCGACAGCAGCTTCAATTAATTACGAAAGTATTATTAATATGAGAGATGATAAAGTAAGAACTGTTCGTGTTGACCAGAAATATCGTGCTATTATTATCCATCCACCAGAAGGAAATGTATACTTATTTGTATATATTGATAATCATGATGAAGCAATGAAATGGGCTCAAAATAAAGTATTCGATGTAAATAGAGCCACTTCAGCAATTCAGGTAGTAGATCTTGAAATTGGGAAAAAGGAAGCAGTTCAATCAGAAACAAAAATAGACTGGGAAAAAAAATACAAGAAAAGTATAGCTGACAGATACACTAAAGGAGAGTTAGTCTCTATAGGAATCCCTAAAATTGTTCTACCTGTATTGTCTCTTATAAAGTCAGAACAGGACTTGATTGACCATGTAAAGGAGTATGTTTCTGAAGATATATATGAAATTTTGAGTTATTGTTTAGATGGTATAGATATTGATGAAATTAAAGAATGTTTTAGTATAGAAAATGATTATCAGACAGATACAATGCGTGAAGCAATTAATAAAAGTGTTAATAGGCCGTATATCAAAGTTGTATCTGACGAAGAAGTAATAACAAAAGTACTAAATGATCCAATCGACTATTGGCGTATATTCATTCATCCGCAACAGAATAAGTATGTGATTGGCAATGATGGAAACTATAAAGGAAGTTTTCAATTAAAAGGAGCAGCTGGTACAGGTAAGACGGTAGTAGCCATGCATAGAGCTAAATATCTTGCCGAGAACATTTATACAAGAAGTGAAGATAAGATTTTATTTACAACTTATTCTCGGAAGCTAACTAAATCAGTTGAGTATAACCTTAAAAATATGTGTGGTTTAGAAAGCTTGAGTAGAATTGAAGTTATTAATTTACATTCGTGGATAGCTCAGTATCTTAGGAGACATAATATAGACTTTAAGATAATTGATGAAAAAAAACGGATAAGGTTTATAAATAAAGCAATAGATATTGCTGGATTTCAGGATGAGTACACTGTATCTGATATAATTACGGAAATTGATGTAGTATTGAGTTACCATCAGATTATGGATTTAAATTCATATCTAAGGGTAAGTCGAAATGGTGCATTCAAAAAACTTGGACGAAACCAAAGAAAAGAAGTTTGGCAAATATTATCACAATACTTTGAATTACTTCATGAAGCTGGGTTAATTGAGTGGTGGATTATTATTAAAGATGTTATATATATGGTAAGCAGAAAAAAAGATGTTGAATACTCAGCAATAATTGTTGATGAGGCACAAGATTTTGGCATGGCTGAGTATAGACTAATTAGGGCTTTAATTGAAAAGAAAGTAAATTTATTGTCGGAGATATTCGACAAAAGATATATTCTGTAAACACTAACTTTTCTAAATGTGGCATAAATATTAGGGGTAGTAGGACAAGAGAGTTGAAAATTAACTATAGGAATACATTAGAAATTAATCAACAAGCTGAAAAGATTATAGATGGAGTTAATTTTAAGGATTATGATTCAACTGTTTTTAAAAATAAATCTTCAAGATGTGTAATGAGTGGACAGGTTCCAATCACTAGGGAATTTGTTGGACAAGAAGAGGAAAGTAAATATGTCGTAAAAGAAATTGAGAAAATAATAAAGTCTGATATTAACTACAGTGAAATTGCTATTATTTCTCGAGTTAACAGCTATTTGACTGATATTAAAGAAACTTTGAATCGCTTGAAGATAAGTACTATACCTTTAGAAGAGGTTAATCCTATAAGTAAAAATAATGTCTATATAGGAACCATGCATAGTATTAAAGGATTTGAATTTAAAGTAGTATTTTTAGTAGGAATGAATGAAGACATGGTTCCATATAAATATCATTTGAATAAATTAGAGCACTCTAGAGAAATAGAAGATTTTAAAAATAAGGAGAGGTCACTGTTGTATGTTGCAATGACCAGGGCTCGAGATCATTTATATATCTTAAGTAGTAAACAAAAGAGTAAATGGATAAAATAGTAGACAAATTTTTAATATAGCACAATTCTTCAAAATATAATGCCATTTTATAAATAAACAAAAAGAGGTGATAAAGTGCAGAATTATGAAGTAAATAATCCTATTTTAATCTCTGGTGGAGAAGGATTTATAGGTTCAAGCTTAGTAAAAAAACTTATTGATTTGAATATACCTGTCATCGTTATTGATAATAATATAACAAGTTACCCTTTGAAAATTAAAAACTCTCTTTATTCAAAAATTGAGACTGATGTTAGTTACATTGACATTAATAAAATACCCAAAGTTTCAGGCATAATTCATTTAGCATCTGTTGCTGCTCCCCTGGTATATATGAAAGAACCATTATCAGTAATAAACCCTAATACATTAGGAACAAGGAAGATGATAGATATAGCTAAAAGAGATAATGTAAGATTGTTATATGCTTCAACTAGTGAAGTATATGGTCATTTATCTCCGAAAATTATAGGAGTAGACAAAATATCTGAGAATGAAAACTCACACATCTCATTACTTACAAAGAGAAGTTCTTATGCAGCAGCAAAAAGATTAGGAGAAGAATTAATACTAAATTATATAAAAAGGGGAGGAGATGCAACAAATCTAAGATTGTTTAATGTTTATGGTTTAGGAATGGATAAGAAAAATATAGGATATGGAAGGGTAGTACCTAATTTCTTTCATAAAATGTCTAAGGATGAAGCTATAGATATATATGGTGATGGAGAACAAGTAAGAAGTTTTACATGGATTGATGATGTAGCCAGAGCAATTTTTGATTTACTCTTTTTAAAGAGAAGCTTACCTACTGCAATAAATATTGGCAATCAGGAGTCTGTCACTATAAACAAGCTAGCAGATCTTATTTCAAAAATATTAGGAGTGCCCTATGAAATAAACTATAAATCTAGAGAAAAAGATGATCCTATGTGGCGAAGACCTTCAAATACTCTTATTAAAAAATTAATAAATTGGTCACCAAAAATTAGTTTAATCGAGGGATTAAACCTAATAGCAAAAGAGGGTAATTATGTATAAGTATAAACCAGTTGATCTTTTTTATCTCGTATCATTTGACTGCAATCAACGGTGTAGTAAATGTTCACATTGGAAAATGAAATATGAAGATGAGCTTCTAGACGTTAATAAGTTTATAAAAAATATTCTAGCTCTTGATACAATTGAGGAGCTTTGCATTGTTGGTGGAGAACCATTAGTACACAAAGAAAAAGTATCTAAAATAATAAAAAGTATAGTTAAGAAAGATATTAGGACAGTTATAATAACAAATGGTGTATTGATGGATAAGGAGTTTATAGATTTTCTAGCAAACTATAACGTCCATATAGTCGTTTCAATTGACACTATGGAGAAAAATTTCTGGGAATATATACGTGGAGATCAATCGTATGATTTAGTAATAAATAATACTAGATATGCAAGTAGAATTCTGCAGCCAAGCCAACTAAGTATTCAATCAGTTTTAGCTGAAGAAACTAGAAATCATGTAAAAAACGTAGCAGCTTTTGCCGAGGAATTAGGTATATATCATTCAATACAAGCCTATGTTCAAGATGGTTTTAATGGCAAATGGACTTCGCTAGAATCAGATAAGCACATCCAAGTTCCAGAAAAAACAAAAACACAATGCTATGCTGCAGGGAAGAATCTTTCTGTAATGCCTAATGGTGATGTCTTTACATGTTTTCAACAGCAATTAATTTCAGAATGTAGAAGGCCTATTGGTAACTTAAAGAAAGATAAGCTAAATGAACTGTTAAAGTCAGAATATATTTTAAAAATTCTTGAAAAAATGCAAAAATGTAATTTGCCTTGTAAAGTATTAAAATGTAATCAAATGGAGTGAAATCAATGATAGAATTAAATGAAGTTTTAATTGAGTTAAGTAATAACTGTAATCTATCATGTAAGATGTGTGGGTATGGCCAAAAAGCTATTGAAGAAAAAAGGTTTATATCCTGGGATTTATTTTGCAAAATTATTAATAGCTTAAAAGGAAAAACAGAGATTATAAGATTAAATGGCAGAGGAGAAAGCACATTACATCCTGAGTTTAATAAAATGCTTGCATATACAAGAGATACATTGCCTAATGTTGGTATTCATTTATTCACAAATCTATCTTTCAAAAGTCCCCTTACTATAGAATCTTTTAAAAAGTATAATACTCAATTGTTTATTTCCATTGATAGCCCCGATAAGATTGAACTAGAAGAGATAAGGATTAACTGTGATTATGATTTAATTAAAAATATTATTGATAACTTAAGTGAAATGAATACTAGACCATTTCTTGTTTTTACAATGATGGAAGATAATTTACATAGGATATATGATATTGCCCATTTTGCAATAATTAACGATTTAAACATTATATACAATACAGTAAGATATGATGAAGATATGACTGGATTTATGGAATTAGTAAGTCAAAATATAGAAGAAATTAATCATCAGTTTAAAAAGGCTAAAACATTATATGCAGATAGTAAACTGAAATGCATTTATCCTAATCAAATAGCAGGAATAAATATTGGACTTGAAACTTCAACAAAGACATATGGACATGCAAGTCTCTGTCCTTCTTTAAATTCTCAAATATGCATATTACACGATGGATTAGTTAGCCCTTGTAATATGTTTAATCCATATATTTATGGGAATTTAAATGTAGAAACTCTTGAAGAAATATGGAGTAGTGGTAAAAGAGATTTTTTTATTAAGAATTATAAAAAACATTATTATTGCAAAAATTGTGCATGTATGGGGTGATTAAAGATGAGTTGTTTATCAATGCTTCCATATTCAGATGTATTGAAGTACTGGGAAGACAGAATAGAAAGAAAATATAAGCTTCCTTTTATTCTTACAAAAATATTGGAAGTATATTCATTCAATCGAAAGAAAGAAAAACCAAAGAAAATCACTAATTCAAAAGCAGAAATAGTAGAAGGATTTTATGAAAGTAATCTTAATGAAAATCCTTTAGTAGCTGTAATTATTCCTGCTTATATAAAAACGGATTTTGATTATAATTGTCTTAAAAGATTAGTCTCTAAATTAAGAAGTCAAACATATAAGATTGACAATATAATTATAGTAGATGATTGTTCTCCTTATCAATATAAGCTAGAAGACGACTTAGTATTTTATAAATTTAATAAAAATCAAGGACCAGCTAATGCGAGAAATAAAGGATTAGAAATCGCTTTAAAAAATAATGCTGATATTATAGTTTTTACAGACGTTGATTGTATTCCAGAGGATAATTGGGTAGAAAAATTTATAAATGCATTCAAAAAAGATTCAAAAGCTCACATATTATCTGGAAAGACTAAATCTTACAATAAGACATGGTTAGGTAAATATCATGAGATAAATGGAACTTTAAACGGCAGAAGATTTAAAGATAGTGATTTGCTTCTATATGGTCCTACATGTAATTTAGCTATCATCCAAGAAGCTGCTCGTTCTATAAGATTTAACACAGAATTTCCTAATGCTGCTGGAGAAGATATTGATTTTTGCTTTAGTGCAATACAGCAGGGTTTCAATATTAAATATTGTGATGAAGCAATTATTAACCATGATTTTGGATATAAAAAATTAACTTTTTTTAAGAATATTAAATCTTTTATGAACCAGTTTGGTAAATATGCTAAAGGAGAAAAAATATTAATTGACCAGATACCTGAGTATTATTCTTATTTAAATAAAACGGAGGAAATTAGTGCAACTAGATAGCTTTTTTATATGTTTATATTAGTGAATGATGTAATTAGTGTTTGAAAACAGTTAAGACTAGACTATAGGGAGGCGAGAAAATGAGTTTGTATTTTGGTAAATTTAGCAGAAAGTACCCTCAACAAATTAATGAGATGTTTTATGCTGGTGGTGAAAGGGGTAGTGTATATTATGGTGGTATAGAGGCAGGTGATTATGTTTTTCCTATTTTTGAAGGCCAAGTAATTGGACTTTGGAAAGTAACTAAATATGGGCAGAAAAAGAACAAAATTAACAAAGAAAACTCAGAGGTTGTTTTTTTTGAAGAAGTTAAAAAATTTGATGAACCAATAAGATATCAAAATAAATTTGCTAGATATCGCTATTTTGAACTGGATCTTAATACTTTAAATAAATCTATAAAATCACATAAATCTGGATTTGTGCCTATCAAGACATCTTCTAAGTGTCCAGAACCTAAAGATATAGTTATAGAAGGTAATCTTCGTAATTTTTATATTATGCTTGAAGACCAGGAAGATGTTTTCTTTGAAGAAGAGCAAAAATCTTTCCAAGAAGAAGATGTTAGAATCTTAATTAATAATCTTAACGAAACAAAGATATTAAGTATGCAGATCTATAAAAACGGAACATTTATAACTTATGATCTTTTAAATAACCTATATAAAGTGAGAAATCCTGAAGAAGAAAGATATACTATTAAAGAGCTTTTCAAATATGCAAAATTAGATAATGCTCCTCGAAAAGAAAAATATTTGAAAATTCTACTAGATGATTTAGAAGAAAAGGGATACTATATAGAGTATAATCCCATATTCTTATAAGATAATCTTATAGTTGGTAGAAAGAAAACGGGAAGTCAAAACTCTTCTACTGACTTGGAAGATTATGAAGAAACTACTCCAATGGATACAAGTGATAAATTGGAGGAGTTATTGTTATATGAAAAATATTCGGAATTGCTTCAATTTAATCCGAATCTAATATTATATGGTCCTCCGGGTACTGGTAAAACCTATGCAACCAAAAAAATAGTAGAGTCATTTGAAATGAATTTCAATGATGGAAAGTATAAAAGTTTTTCTGAAATAGAAAGAGAGAAAAGGGTTAAGTTTGTTACTTTCCATCAAGCCTATTCATATGAAGAGTTTATAGAAGGAATAAGACCACAATTAGAGAGTGATGAAAGTAATAAAAATGACTCTAGTGAGATTTCTTATATAATTCAAGATGGTATAATAAAACAGTTAGCTAATTCAGCTTCTATGCAATATATAAAACAATCAGAAGTACAGAATTCTGGGATAGAAATGCTTTCAGAAGCCAGTAGAATATGGAAAGTATCATTAGGTCGTAAAGATGAAAGAAACATATATAAAGATTGTAAAGATAATAAAGAAATAGCTATTGGATGGTTAAAAGAAAGATCCTTAGAAGGCAAAACACATGATGATATATACAACTTACTATTGAATAAAAGAGATGAAACAGAAGAAAAACCCAAACATGACGCTCATTGTATTGATTCTTTTGTAAATGAAATGAGCACTGGTGATATTGTTTTTATACTAAATAGTCATGAGACAATTAGAGATATAGGTATTATAACTAGTGATTATTATTATAATGCTAGTAAACTAAATTTATATCCACATAGAAGAAAAGTCAAATGGCTAAAAGAATACGATACTGCAATTAATATATACTCTTATAATGGTAATACAAGATTAACTTCTAAAACAATATATGAACTTTCACGGATAGATTTTTCTGATTTAAAGAGCTTACTTGAGATTGAAGATTTAGAAATAGAGGCTGTTAATGATAATATAAATCAAACTCCGTATTATTTAATAATTGATGAAATTAATAGAGGAAATATAGCAAAGATCTTCGGAGAATTAATTACTTTAATTGAAAAGGATAAGAGAGAGGAATTATCAATTACTCTACCATATTCTAAAAAATCTTTTAAGTTGCCTTCTAATATCTATATAATTGGTACAATGAACACTGCAGACCGTTCTATAGCTATATTAGATACAGCATTGAGAAGAAGATTTACTTTTGCTGAAATAGAACCAGATATAAAAGTTTTTAATCTTCCTAATGAAAATGGAGTAATTAATGATACTATTGATTTGCCAAAATTGCTAACAAAACTTAATGGGAAGATAATAGATATGCTCGATAGAGATCATCGAATAGGTCACTCGTACTTTATGGGTTTGCTTAATTTGAAAGATTTTCATAATACCTGGTATTATAAAATAATTCCATTATTAATGGAATACTTCTATAATGATCTATCAGCTATAAAAGAGATTATAGGATCTAGTTTCTTGAAAGAACATGGAGGTATCGAATTTCTTTCAATGGAATCTAAAACAGGTAATATTTCTGAATTTGAAGAATCTATAATATCTATTTATACGGAGCAAAACCGATGAAAAATATTACTTTAACATTAATGAGGATCGAAAAATCCTTATAGATCTAAATGAAAAGCAACAAAGAACTATTATGGAATTAAAAAAATTATGGAAACCACAAAATTTTATATACCAAATAGATGGCTCTATATTATTAAAACACTATGTTGGATTTGTAGCAAATAAACAAGTTAAACTTCAAATTCTTCCGAAAATATTTGAAGAAAGCTCAGGAATGGATTTAGTAGATAAAAAAGATGAAGCAATAAAAATATTATTTAAGATGCTTTATTATTCTGGCTATATAAAAACTAAAGAGATACCTTCTCCCCAAGAAATACTGATGTATAAGAGTGATCTATTCGAAATATTTATATCAATTTTTATAAAACGCTTTTTCAAATTATTTCTTAGTGATGTTCACAGAAAATATGAAATGGCTATTTCTAATACTCAATTTATAAAGGGGAAGATATTGTTTTCTGAAACAATGCAGAAAAATTCATACTACAAGCACTTACATTATGTTCAATATGATGAATTTACTATGAATACTATCTTAAATAAGATTATTAAGACAACTATGATGTATTTATTAAGCCAAACTAGATCTGTTGAAAATAAAAAAGAACTAAAAAAAGCTCTTATTTATCTAGAAGATATAGATACAATTAGATTATCAGAAATTGTTTTTAAAAAAGTGACCTTTAATAGACTAAATCAAAACTATCAACCATTATTTGAAATGGCTAAAATGTTTTATTATAATTTAAAACCAGGATTCTATGAAGGAGATCAAAAAACCTTCACATTTCTTGTCCCATTATATGATTTATTTGAGTTTTTTGTATATCAGTTGTTGCATAAATATTATATCAATAGTCAAAAAGAAGTTTTATACCAAAAGCCTGAATATTACTTGGCTGCTAAAGCTGAAGGTGCTAATAAGAAATTTAAATTAAAGCCAGATATTGCTATACGTGAAAATAATGAAGTAAAAGTTATTTTAGATGCTAAATATAAGAATCCTAATAAAATGATTTTATCTTCAGATGTATATCAAATGCTTGCTTATGCTATTGCATATAAATGCAAGGAAATATATCTTGTCTACCCAGCATTTCATAAGATGAATAGTCCAGTAGAAATAAGAGATACTTATATTATCAATACTGAGCATGGTGATATTAGTTTATCGATTATTGAAATTGATTTAATAGAAGATGATCTTGAATTAGTGCAAAATAAATTAGGTTCTATTATATCTTTCAATTAAAGGATTTCTTGATTAATTATAGAAATATATATACTAGGAATCATAAAGGAGGGACTCGTCATTATGCCTGCTAACTTAATAACAAGAGCAAATGATCTTCTAAATTATTTAGAAGAAATAATTCGCTTAGGGAATAAAGTTACATATGATATTGATGAACATGATATTTATAAATTATACGAAACAGACTTAATATTAGCTGAAAATATTACGATTGAAAAAGATGAGTCTTGGATAACTCCAGCATCTGTATCTATTGAAAGACCTATTATACCATCTTCGCCTGAGCCAGAAGAAGATTTAAAAAAATGGATTGTTTTCCCTGGGGAAAAATTAGAGCAACCCATTCTACCTAGTAAAGAATCTATAAATGATAAGATAGAGAAAGAAGACAAGCTAGGTGATAGCTACAAGAATTTCATTAATTATGAAGACTTATTAAATTCATATGAAAAATATATAGAAGAGTGGCAAAAGTGGTATCAAGAGATACAACCGTTAATACAGGTTAAAGAGCTATATAAAGATTTATTTCAAGTTAGAAAAAAGTTACAGTATGAAGAAGATTTAGAATTAGTCCTGGGTTATGGAATTATAATATGGAGACACAATGATCGTACTTTAAAATACCCTATAGTAACCCATAATATGGTGGTGACTCATAATCCTGAAAAAAATCTTATAGAAGTAATATCACCTGATGATGGTACTTGGAAACTGGAAATAGAACAACTAAACGATACTGTAAATCAAGATTTATCAACGATTAGAAATGCTTTTGAAAATGCTAATAGTGAAGGAGAAAAAAATCAATTTCTTGATCTTTTGTATCAAGTTAAGGGATTAGCAGCAGACTCTGAATTAATTAGTATGGATTTATTGAATTCCAATAGAGCTAATAGTCAATTAAAAATAATTGATGGTTGGGTTTTATTTGCTAGAAAGAAAAATCAGAATGAATTATTAAATGATATTTTTTCTTTTAGAAAGCAAATAAATGATAATGGAACTCCTATTACTTCTATAATAGAAAATGTACTAAATGATCCTAATAATAATTCTATATCATATCATGAAGAAGACTTTCATGATGAATGGAATAGTATGTTAGATCAAGAGATACTCTTTCCTAAAGAAACCAATGAAGAACAAATAAGGATTCTTGATTATTTAAAGAAATCTGATGGAGTAGTTGTACAAGGCCCTCCGGGCACGGGCAAAAGCCATACAATTGCAAACTTAATATCACATTATATTGCTCATGGAGATCGTGTATTGGTTACAAGTCAAAAAGAACAAGCTTTAAAAGTGCTAGATAATATGCTTCCCTCATCGCTTCGTTCTCTTTGTATTTCTGTCTTAAGTAATGACAAAGATAGGTCTAAAAAACTAGAAAAAGCAGTAAGTCAAATAACTAATATACTAACAAATATGTCGATTCATAATTTAAAAAAAGAGAAAGAGAATCTTGTTTCTGATTTTGATGTTAAGAAAGCAAAACTGGAAAAAATTAAAAATGAGCTTCATTACCTAGCTAAAAAAGGTATGCCAGTAAAAATAGATATTCTAAATGAACCTTTAAGCCCTGCTGAAGCACAAAAATATATTTCTAATAAGGCAAATAAGTATATTTGGTTTAAAGATATGCCGCTATATGAAAAAGAACAAATTATTATTGACAATCAAGATGCTATTATATTAAAAGCTAAAATTAATTTTTCAAAAGAAGATATTGATGAATTATCAAAAATTAGGAAAGAAATTGGAACGTATTATAATGATTTGCACGAATATAAAATACCAGAATCTAAACAATTACTTACAACCGATGAATTCAAAAGTATGGCTGAAGGACTACGTAAAATACACTTAATTGAAGAGGAAGCAAATAAATATTATCAGGATGTTAATATAAACTATGATTTTACACTTATAAACAATACAATTAGTAATTTAGAAAAAGCGGTTAAAATTCAATCAAAAATAGCTGATTCATGGGCTCTTGATTTTATTAAAGATAACATTGATATAAAAACCAAAATAGAGGATTCTTTAAATGAATTAAAAGATCTATATGATGATATAGTTGATTTAAATGATCAATTGACTTTAACTACAAAAATAGAATTAGATAATAATGTAGAATATAATAGTTATAAAGTATTTGTTGAAGAAGCATACAATCGAATTTTGGCAGGGAAAAATCCATGGGGATTATTATCTGTATTTGATAATGGCAAGAAAAAAGCTTTACAAAAAGTCCGTCTAAATGATATGGTCCCCGAGGGACCAAAAGAATGGAAAATGATATTATCATATATTACATTACAGATTAAATTAAAAGTATTTAGTTCTTCTTGGGAAGGGTTTAGAGCTCATTTCCCATATAATCAAATACCTGAATTGAAAGAAAACTCTTTTACTGAAATCAAATTAAATTTTATTAACTTAATATACTCTTTTAATTATATTTTTAAATTAAAGCCAGATATTAAGAGTTGTATAAATAAATTGCTAGTAGGAGATAAAAGTTCCATTATTAATGATATAGAGAGTGAAGTTGGAAATTTACTTGGCTTTATAAAATTGAAAAAAGATCAATGGGATATAAAAAAATCAGAAAGACAATATAAAGAACTATTGGATGACTTGGAGATAGTTAATTTAATGAATGGTCACCCAATAGTTAATGAGTTTTTAACTTGTTTGAGAAAAGATTATAATGAAATAAAAAATATGTCTAGTAGATGGGATGTAGCTTATAGAAAGCTAAAAACAATAGAGAATTACAAACCAGCATTTAATCGATATCAGGAAATAGTTAATATGGTAGAAGAACAAGCACCAATATGGGCAAAAGATTTAAAGAAATCAGATGTTGACTTTGAGAGTTTACATTTTTCCGATTGGAATGAGGCCTGGCGTTTTAATATATTACAAAAGTATTTGATTGATATTAATCAAAGCGAAAATAAAATAGCTGAATATGAAAAACAACTTAAAACATATCAGAGTGAAATAAAAATTTTAAAAGAGAAACTCGTATTAGTTAACACTAGGATTAATCTTATCAATAATACTACAGATAGTAGTTTAACTTCTTTGAAAAAATGGAAGTTAGCTATGGATAAATACGGAAAAGGTTATGGGAAATATGCACCAAGGTATAGAAAAAATGCACAAGAGTATATGCAATCTGCAAGAGAAGCTGTACCAGCATGGATTATGCCTGTACATCTGGTTTCTGAATCTACATCTAAGAGAATGGGTTCCTTTGATGTAGTAATTATTGATGAAGCTAGTCAATGTGATATTAAAAGCTTATTAGTTCTATTTAGAGCTAATAAAGTTATTGTAGTAGGTGACGATAAACAAATTAGTCCAAGTGCAGTAGGAAAAACTTATGATATTGTATTTTCATTAATTGATCAACATTTAAAAGATTTGCCACATGGCAAAGAATTCACATTAACTACCAGCTTATATGATTTGGCACAATTGTTTTTTACTTCACAGACTCTTATGCTAAAAGAACATTTTCGTTGTTTACCAGAAATTATTGAGTTTAGCAATCAAAATTTTTATCAAGGAGAAATATTACCACTACGTAATATCCCAGATGCTCAAAAACTCAATCCTACTTTGGAAACAGTTTTTATACCACATGGTTTTAGAGAGCAAAAGATAAATAAACCGGAAGCCAATGCAATTTGTACAAAGATTAAAGAAATGGTTGACAATCCAAAATATCAAGGAAAAACAATTGGTGTTATATCTTTGACTGGATATGATCAAGCAAAATATATTTTTAATAAGATTGATGATTACTTATCACCATTTGAGCAGGAAAAGATTAAGTTTCATGTAGGAGATGCTTATGCATTTCAAGGTGATGAAAGGGATATTATTCTTCTATCTATGGTAGTGGGTGGAGAAAATGATAGCTATAGAGCATTAACTAGTACAAGTAATAAGCAAAGATTTAATGTTGCCACTAGTAGAGCAAGAGATAAGCTTATTTTGTTTCATTCTGTAGAGCTAGGAAAGGATCTAACTAATCAAACTGATCTAAGATACCAATTATTGCATTACATGAAAAATGGTACTGAGTTAAAGAATTCTCTAAAAAACAAAAGAGAAAAATGCGAATCACCTTTTGAAGAGGATGTTTTTGATTGGTTAACAGAAAAGGGCTATAAAGTTAATCCTCAAGTAAAAGTTGGTAATTTTAGAATAGATATGGTTGTTGAAGGTAAAAAGAATGAATTGGCTGTTGAGTGTGATGGTGATAGATGGCATCCACCTTCAAAATGGTGGGATGACAAAATGAGGCAACGACAGCTAGAAAGAGCAGGTTGGATTTTTTGGAGAGTTTCAGGTACAAATTTCTATAGAGATAAAGTAGGGGCAATGAAAAGTATTATTAAAAAATTGGACGAGCTTGAAATATATCCTATAGTAAAACAGCCTCTTAAAGGTGATCCTGACAAAAATAATAGTGCAATAGAATCTAAACGTAAAACTATAAAAAATCCTGTTCTTACTGAGAAAAATCTAAAATCATTGTTTGAAGATGATATTATAAACAACAAGCCACAATCCTTATTCGATCATACAAACGGAGAAATTACTGATGAAAATAAAGAAGATCAGAAGGACAAATATAAATTAGATAGAGACGATAAATTAAATGAGTCAAACAAAGGTGATAATTCACAAATATATCATAAAAAATCTGATAGTGATGATATAACAAAATCACTGGGAATAAATGACGATGTTAGTGATCGAAACAATAACAACGAGATTGCGTCAGAACCAAAAAGTAAGCCCCAAAAAAGAGAAGATAAAGAAAAGAAACCAAAAAACAAGTATGATTTTAGCATAAATGATGTAGTAGAAAATAAAAAGAAAAAACGAGGAAAGGTAAAAAAAATTATTGATGACAAATTACTTGTATCTGTTGGAAAAGGTAAAACAGATGAATGGCCGATTAATGAATGCAAATTTGTAAGAAAAGGAAAAGTAAGTAAAGGCAAATCGGATTCATTGAATAAGAAGAATGAATATAAAAATCTTATCAGTGAAGAAATACAAAAAGATGAATCGAAAAGATGCCCTAAGTGTGGCGAAGATATGATAGTTAAGATGGGTCGTTATGGGGCATTTTGGGGATGTAGCAGTTACCCCAATTGTAAAGCAACTGAAAGATTAGAACAAACAATAGTAAAAGAAGTAGTTGCCAGGATGGGTATTGCTTGTCCTAAAGATGATTGTAATGGTCATATTCGATACATCAACACAGGGAAGAGTGCATTTTTTGGTTGTAGCAAATATCCTGATTGTGACTTTATTGAGTTTTTTTAATAAGCATTATTTATAACATGAAAGGAGTTTTCAACTATATATTGAATAATGTAAATAGAGGAGATTTTATGGGGTATATTCATAGAATATATAATTAATAGCTATGAAGAATGGAGTAAGGGGAATATTATTAAACGGTCTAAAGATTTAGCTAATATAACAGTGATAATATGGTCATTATAACAAACAGGGGTGAAGAAAAATGGTAAACATTAATGAGCTTATCGAAAATAACAAAGCGAATCATAACAAATTAATTGTCTTAGTAGGTGATAAACAAGGAAAGAAAGAAGAAATTATTAATTATTTACAAGATCAAGATTGGGAAGTTTATGATATTGAAGAGGCTGTATTAAATATTATAGAAAATGAAGATATACCTCAAGAGAAAATCCATTTACGTATAGGGGAGAAAATTAAAAACTGGATTAACACTCTAGGGGATAAACTAATCCTTATAAATAGTAATATTTTGTTTTCACCTGAAGTTAAAAAGATAACACCTACTGATTTATTTGCTTATGCCATGAGAGGTCAAAAACAAGGCATTCTCTTTTTAGAAGCACGTTTACGTGAAAATGAAGCAATATATTCTACTCCTGATAGAGACGATTATTGTAAAATGGATTTAAGTGGACTTGTTTATGAAAATATAGAAAATGTCACAGTAAGGAGTGAGTAAGCATTGAAAATTAAAGAACTTATAAACTTTGAAGAAATTAAGGATGTAGTAGATATAGATAATGATACAAAGGATGAAGAATCAAGCAAGAAGCTTGTTAGCAATTATATTTTCTCTAAAAATATAAAAGGGCATTTAAAAATTCTGATAGAAGACTTCGCCAAACCCAAACATAGATCTGCTCAAATAATTGGTAACTATGGTTCTGGTAAATCTCACTTACTAGGGATTTTGGCTGCTGTTTTAGATAATCCTGAATTAAGTGATTATATACAAGATAGTGAGATTAAGGATTTACTAAAAGAAAATCTAAAACGCAAATTCAAAGTCATACAATTTGAATTACAACCAAGTGCTGCTCCTTTAAGCCATTTCTTTTATGACCGATTAGAATTGAAGTTGAAAGAAAAATATGGGATAGAGATTCCTCCTATAGATCCAGAAAAAGTCTATGATCATAAAGAAAAGGTAAAAGAGATATTAAATATTATAAAAGTAAAAGATCCTCAAATGGGCTTAGTTGTTATAATTGATGAGGTATCAGACTTCTTAAAACAAAAAGAAACTAAAGAACAGAAAATGAGAGATAATCAGTTTTTGCGTGTTTTGGCTCAGGCTAGTCAGAGTATGGACTTTGTATTTATCGGCTCAATGCAAGAAAATGTTCTTACTGATGAAAAGTACACAGACGAAAGAGATAGTTTTGGCAGAGTATCAGAACGTTTTCAGATTATAACTATTTCCAAAGAAGATATTAAGAAAGTTATTTCTACTAGGATTTTAAACAAAGATATAGCTCAAAGAGAAGAAATAAAAGAGCTATTATCAAAGTATGGAGAGCAAATACCCCAAGTTCAGCATAAGATGGATGAATTTATAGAGCTTTATCCTATTCATCCTTATTTAATACAAATCTTTAATCAACTACCATACTTTGAACGCAGGGGAGTTATTCAATTTACAATGGACAAAGTGAAGGAAATCTTAGATGAAGAATTTCCTGAGTTTATTACTTATGATAAGATTTATGATGAAATAGCCAGTAAACATATGATTAAAACCCTAGATGAAGTAGCTCCAGTTATAAATGCGGTAAATACGCTTAGTACTAAGGTTGATCTTTTACGTAGTACAATGCAAGAAGATGCTAAAAAAGTAATTAAAGCTTTAGCTGTTTTAAAACTCTATAGTAAAACTACTAATAATGGTGCAACTCCTGAAGAATTAGCTAATGAATTGTTAGTAATAGATGACAAATTTACAAATACAGATAGAATAAAACTTATTTTAAGCAAGTTAAGAGAAGTAACAGATGGTCAATTTATAGCAAAAACGAAAAACGACTATTACTATATAGATCTTGATCATGATATTGATTACGATGTAGTAATTAGTCGCAAAGCTGAAAGTCTATATAATGGAGCAGAAGATGATGAATTTTTAAAGATTATCAAGAAAAATTTTGAATTAGAAACAAACTCTGAATCAGACAAAATCTTTCCAGACTATAGTTATTGGAAAGATAAGAAATCCTTTAGAAAGGGTTCGTTTATTTATGATGATGGTTCAGAAAATCTTAAGTTGGGAGAAGGAGATTTTAATTTTGTTTTAGTTTCTCATTTGCAGACAAGTTCCAAATTTAGAAGTAGTGATAATACAGCAGTATTAAATATAAAATACAATGAAAAAATGGATGAACTTTTAAAGAGAATTGCTGCAATTAGTTCACTTAGAGTAAATAGTGCTTATCCTAAAAACATTATGGATACCAAGCAAAGAGCATATATCACTGAACTTGAGGAGATATTATTAAAGCTTTTATTAGAATCTGCCATTGATAATGGAGGAAAACATGAGAAAGCAGGACATTTATTTGCTCAGGAGCCAGACAATTTAAGTGAATATTATTATGAAGTTAAACCAGCACTGTTTAATAAACATTTTACAGAAAGGTATCCAGAATACCCTGATTTAATAAATAGATTGTCACCTGAGAATATACAAGGTGAAGTAGAAAGAACTATGAAAGATATCCTTAATGGTGGAGAACAAATAGTAGTAAGTAATTCTCAAAACCTGTTATCAGCACTAGATTTATTAGATTCTGATAACTATTTGGATACTAGCCAATCTAAATATGCTAAAGTAATAATGAAAATACTTAATGAAAATGAAGGAAAGAATGTTAAGGTTGATGATGTTATTGCTGAATTATCCCAAAAACCTTTTGGCCTAGATAAAGAACTTGTTTATCTAATTCTTATTGTATTAACATATAATGGTGAGATAAATATGAAGCAAAGAGGGGGTAGGACTATCACTGCCTCTGACCTTAGCCAACTATTTTCTATAGGTTTAGAGAAATTTAGAGAGATACCCTATATTAGTCTAGAAACAGAATTCCCAGTGGAAGATATTATTAAGCTGTTTAAGGTTTTAGATTTACCAGCAGGCTATGTTAGAAATCAAAGTGATCGTCCTAAAGCAGTTAAAGAATTTAAAGATAAAGTCATAGATATAAAAAATAAAATACATGAAGTAGATAATAAATTAGATAGATTGAAAAATAAGCCTAATGATTATATCGATATAAATGCCCTCTTAAGAAAAAGAGAAGGTTTAGATAATATTCCAATGGATAAATTCAATCTAGTAAATACAATATCAGATTTCAAAAAGTTGAAGTTAGATAAGTTTGAATTAGAAAAACTAGAAATTGGACTAAAATTCATGGAAAATCTTATACTCTTTTTAAATGATTTTGAAGAGAATATCTATGATAATTATAACTATATTGAAGGGTCTTTAGAAAATATAAAAGAACACTCTCTTTTCTTTGAAGATGAGGATATTGCTACATTAGAGAAATTAGCAAAAGACTGTGAAGAGATAATAGATGCTGAGGATTTAATGCCTATAATAGAACATGAAAAAAGAAGAATCTTAAAAGGCAAAATGGAACAATACAAAAGAAAATATATGGCTATATATTATCGTCAACACCGTAAAAAAGTTGGGGAAGATCTTAATTGGGATCGCTTAGAAGAAATAAAAAATAGTAAAGAAAAAGAACGATTAAATAAATTAAAAGGTGTTAGAAGTGTAATTAACGCCAGTAAATATACTAGAACACTAATGACTATTAGCAAACTTGATGGGGTTAAATGTCATCACTTAAAAGAGGAACATCTTGAAGACAATTATACCTGTGTTAAATGTGGTTTCCCTTCTGTTGATGATCCAGAGTTAACTGATGTTAATAGTACAATTGATGATATCTGGAATGAAATTTTGGATCTCAAAGAAGACTGGGAAGAAAGAATAGTCCTAGAAATTGAGAATTATCAAGATAATATAGACAAGCTTATTGCTGCAGAACAAACAATTATCAATGATATATTAAGTAAAAATAAATTGCCAGAAGAAATAGATAACCAATTAATAAAAGCATTAAATAATATATTCTCTGAATTACAAGAAGTAGAAATATCAAAAGAAGAAATTATGGAGAAAATATTTATAGGCAATGGAGTATTAGATTACAATATGTTTGCCACCAAACTTGATGAAATTAAGGAATGGGTTCTTGCACAGGGAGAAAGAGACAACATAAGGATAAAGATAAAGGCAGACGAGGAGGCGTAAATGAAGATGGATAAAGAAAACATAGAACCATTGGAAAACTTGTTAGATGACCTAAGAGATATAGATGGATTTCCTATTGCTGAAGATAAAGACATCTTGGAATTGTCAGATCCACCATATTATACAGCCTGTCCTAATCCATATATTAAAGACTTTATAGAAGAACATGGGAAACCATATGATCCGGAGACAGATGATTATGAGAGAATGCCTTTTGTTGGGGATGTAAGTGAAGGAAAGAATGATCCGATATATCGTGCATACAGTTATCATACACAAGTACCACATAAAGCAATACAAAAATATATAATGCATTATACAGATCAATATGATATAGTTTTTGATGGTTTTTGTGGAACGGGAATGACAGGAGTAGCTGCACAAGAAACAAGTAGAAACTCTATATTAATTGATCTATCTCCTTTTGCAGGATTGATATCTAGCAGCTGTAATAATTCAAATTTAGATAAAAAAGAATTGATTTTAAAAACCAAAGAGATCATTTCTAAGTTGAGAGACGAATGTTTAGATTTATATAAAACTAATCATATTAATAAGAAGGATAATTCATATTTGAAAAAAGGAGTTATCGATTACGTTGTATGGAGCGATGTATATATATGTCCTTATTGTGAAAATGAATACGTACTATGGGAACAAGCAATTGAAGAAAACCAAGGGGTAAGAGAATCAAAAAATGATTTTATATGTTCAATGTGTGGCTCAGAAATTACAAAGGATGAGTCTAAAAGAGCTTTTATTAAAAAGATGGATAATGCTACTGGGGAAGAGATCTCTATTGCTAAGCAAGAACCAGTGTTAATATATTATTCAGTTGATAAAACTCGTTATGAAAAAAAACCGGACAAAGATGACTTGCAATTACTTAAAAATATCGAAGAAAGAGAGATACCATATTGGTTTCCTAACAATGAACTTCCAGAAGGATATAATACTAAGCAGCCTGTGAAATCACATGGGTTTAAAAATGTACATCATTTTTTTACTAAAAGGAATTTATGGGTATTAAGCAAATATACAGATCTTATTAAAAATATAGACGACGTAAAAATAAAAAATTTTTATATGAATGCTCTATTAGCAGGAATACCACGAGCTTCAAAGAGGAATAGATATATACCTAAATATGGAAATAGACATGTCGGTACCTTATCAGGCACTCTATATTGTCCCTATTATTTTGAAGAAAATAATATAATTGATGCTTTAGAAAGAAGAATCAATAAAATGATTAAAGGTATTGTATCAAATTCTACTAATGTATTAAATTCAACACAATCATGTACAAATATATCTATACCTAATAATTCAGTGGATTATATATTTACTGATCCTCCTTTTGGGGCTAACTTAATGTATTCAGAATTAAATTATATCATGGAGTCATGGATAGAAGTATTTACAAATAATCAAAAAGAAGCTATTGTAAATAATGTACAAAATAAAGGTCAAGACGAATATACGTCGTTAATGAGTTTAGCTTTTAAAGAAATGTATAGAATAATAAAACCTAATCGTTGGATAACAATTGAATTTCATAATTCTAAGGCTTCTATTTGGAATGGCATTCAAGAAGCATTAAGTCGGGCAGGATTTATAATAGCACAAGTTGCTGTTTTGGATAAAAAGAAAGGAACAATTAAACAACTAAGTACATCTGGTGCTGTAAAAAATGATTTGATAATTAATGCGTATAAACCAAAAAAAGAATTTGAGGAGAAATTTTTGAAAAATGCAGGAGAAGGAATGGAAGTAGACTTTGTTCAACAGCAATTGGGACATTTACCCATTGGGGCTAATATTGAACGTACTGAAAAAATGCTATATTCTAAAATGTTAGCTCATTATGTAGAAAATGGGTTTAAGATAAAATATAATGCTAACAATTTTTATACTCTTCTCCATGATAATTTTATTGAAAGAGATGGCTATTGGTTTTTAGAGGAACAGGCTGATATGTACACAAATTGGAAGAGTTCTTTAAAACTTGATGAACTTGAGGATATCAAAACAGGTAGTCAGGTACTATTTGTTGTTGATGAAAAGAGTGCATTAACTTGGATATATAATTTCCTAGATGAACCTAAGGAATATGGTGAAATATTTACTAATTATGAGCAGATAGCTACCAAAACAGATGATGAAATACCTGAATTGAAGGAAATGCTTGATAATAACTTTGTACAAGAAGATGGTAAATATCGGAGACCTCAAAGTAAGCAAGAAAGAGCGAAGATAGAGAAGAGTCGTCAAGCAGAGTTAAATCGAGCTTGGAAGGATTTACTAGATAGAGCTAAGAACGGTAAACGTAAGATTAAGAACGTTAGGAAAGAAGCTTTAGTGCATGGCTTTACAAAGTGTTATCAGGAAGAAAATTATCAAGATATTATTACTGTAGCTGATAGATTATACGCTTCAACATTAGAGTCTAGTGGGGAAATTCTTGACTTTGTAGATATAGCTAGGATGAAACTTGCTGATTAAGTCCAAATGACTTAAAATATGGAAGAACTTTGATCTAAAACAAACTGAAAAGGGGAGATGAAGAGTATGAAATTAGATATTTATAGGATAGATACTAGTTTGGCTGGCAAAGCATTTAGAATTGTTAGAAAACCAGATTTACCTACTCTGGCAACAACAGGGATGTTAGGTGATAATCTTTTTCAAGCCATACGTGATTATTTTTCAGGAGACAATTTTTATATTTTAAGTAGAGAAGAAGAAATTAAGCGATTTGAATTTCCATTAAAAAGGCATAAATCAAAAAAAATATATTATATAAGGCATCCACATAAAGATCGTGAATTAATCGAATCAGCTAAATTTTTTGAATATGTTACTAGAGAACAATTAGCAGAAATTATTAGCTATATAAGAAGTTATATTGATGTATCTTATATTAGAATTGAGAGAAAATCAGGAATTGAATTTAACACATTTATTAATTCCCCTATAGATGATATTCCGGTTGAAGGAAAAGTTGAAATTAATTTTAGCAGCAAAGACATTTTAGAAATAAAGTGTCCCAATAAGTTAAAACCATCAGAAAGAAAAAGAAATTTTGTGTGGATTGATGAATTTCCTGGAATAAAAGAATTAGTAGATTGTTTTAATGGAGGAGAGGCGTCGAGGTATATTGAAAGAAGTCAAGATTATGGTTTAACTATTAAAATTGCAGATAGATTAGGGATAGGAAGCAAATGGATAAAAGGATATAAATTAAAAATAGATTTCCAAGGTTGATTTTGGAGGTATAGTACTTATGCGAGTAGGAAATAGAGTAAAACATCTAGAACATCCAGAACATGGAATAGGTAAAATAATTAGTAAAGAGACTATTTTTTCTAAAGATTATTATGAAGTGTATTTTAAAGATGTTGATAATATAATTCAACTAACAGAACAGGATCTAGAGTTAGTGCTAGATCCTGCTGCCCTTTTATCACAAGGATATAGTGCATCACCAGATCTTTTATACTTAAAAACTATGGCTCACCAATTAGAAACATTTTATACAGGTGAATCATTTCTTTCATCTGTTAATTTCAAAATTAAACCATTACCACATCAATTATTAGCCTTGAACTTTGTCTTAAATCAATTCAAACCACGCTGTCTATTAGCTGATGAAGTAGGGCTTGGAAAAACAATTGAAGCAGCTTTGATCTTTGAAGAATTGAAACTCAGAGGCATGGCTAAGAGAATTCTTATAATAACCCCTGCCGGGCTTACTCGTCAATGGCAGGAAGAATTAGAATTGAAGTTTTCCGAAGAGTTCTATTTGCTTGATAGTGATAAGGCCAAGGCTTTATATGATCTCCATGGACAAGAGGGGAATATCTGGCATGAGTTTGACCAGGTAATAACTTCAATAGACTTTTTAAAACCTAAAAAACTAGGTGATTATCTAAATAAAACAGAATATGCACGCAGAAAAGAACATAATGAGAGAATATATCAAGCCTGTATTGAAGCCAATTGGGATGTTGTTATATTTGATGAGGCTCATAAACTTACAAAATACCAATCTGGAGGCGAAACAGCTCGCTATAAATTAGGGTCTGCACTGGCTAATGTTAGTCCTATTTTTCTATTATTAACGGCTACACCCCATAGTGGAAAAACAGATGTTTTTCAGAATTTATTAAGGCTAATTGATCCTCATTTGTTCTACAGTAAAGATAATCTAACACCAGAGAAGGTAAAAGAAGTATCTGTACGTAATAAAAAGAGGGCAGTAGTAGATATGGAAGGAAACAGAATATTTAAGAATAGGATTACTACTATCTGTAAGATCTCTAGGGAACAAGAGGAAGATAAAGTAGAACAATTATTATATGAAAAATTAGTTGAATATGTTAGTGAATATTATAATCAGGCAAAATTACAGAAAAATAATATGTTGGTTTTTTTATTGATGCTATATCAAAGAATAGTTTCAAGTAGTACTAGAGCTTTGATAAGTTCTCTTGAAAAAAGATATAATAAGTTAAAAGAATTAGAAAGTATCTCAAAAAAGCTAGATGAAATAGATTTAGAACTATTTTTGGACTTAAATGGCGAGGAACAATTAGAGTTTATAGAAGATAATATGGCCTTTATTAATAATCCATACTATATAGAAAAAGAAATAAACATTTTGGAAGAATGCCTCAGTACTGCTGATAGAAGTTTAAAAATTAATCATGATGCTAAGTTTAGACAATTACTGAAGATAATTGATGAGGTTAAGCAACGAGAAAATAATCCTGAGATTAAAATGATTATTTTTACTGAATTTATTGAGACACAGAAATATATACAAGAGGGTCTGGAGCAATTGTCTTATAAGACTGCTTCAATTAATGGTCATATGAGTTTAGAAGAAAAGATTCAGCAGAAAAATATTTTCCGAGAAGAAGCTCAATTTCTAATATCAACAGATGCAGGTGGAGAGGGTATTAATCTTCAGTTTTGTTTTTATATGGTTAATTATGATTTGCCCTGGAATCCTATGAAACTTGAACAAAGAATTGGACGTATAGATAGAATTGGGCAAAAAGAGGATGTGAAAATCTTTAATTTCGTTTTATCAGGAACTATAGAAGAATATGTTTATGATACCTTAGAAGATAAATTATCAATTATTAAAGATGAATTTGGTGAAGATAAGTTAAGAGATATATTATCAACTCTACAGGAAGATTTTAATTTTGATAAAGTATATTTTGATGCTGTTGTTGAGCGAGAAAAAGAAGCAGAGAAGTTAAATGATATAGCAGAGCAAATATATAATAAGGCACAATCTATTTTGCAAGAAGAAGAGTTCTTAATTCCTTTTACAGAAAGTGAAGATGGAATGAGTAAAGAGGATAAAAAAATTCTTAATGAAATGCCAAATAAGATAAAAAGTTTTGTAGCTAGCTTTCTTGAAGGTCGTAACTTAGAATTACAGGAATACAGTAAAAAAGATGATCTCTATTATTTTAAAAACAACTTTAAAACAAATAAATTTCCTAAACACTTTTCTCAAGTTATTTTTGATCCCAGCCAGGGTTTAAACAATGAAGAAGCTGATTTATTAAGTTTACAGCATGATTATATTAAAGACTTGATTAAAGAAGTTAAAGAAAATGGTTTAGTATCGGCTTTTACTGTAAAAGATACAAGGTTTAAAGATAAGACAGGATTATTAGGATTTTGGCAGTTAAAAGTTGAAAACAATTATGATTATAAGCGAGTTTATTATATACCGATTTTTATTGAGGATAGTATAAGATATAATAGAAGAATATCTAGTATATTTTCGAGCATTGAAAAAGTAGAAATAGATAAATCTACATATTTACCTGATAATGATGATATAATGACTATGTATAAGAAGGCAGAGCAAGAAGCAGAAAAAGAAGCGGAAGATTATTTTCTAGAAGATCAATTGAATTGGCAGCAAAAATTAGATGAGAGATTAGAGCAGTTGAAAGAATATTACAATGAGAAAGAAAGAGCAATTCAAGAGATTAAAATAGATAATATTAGAGAAAGCAGATTGAAAATGATAGAAGAAGAATGGTTAGAAAGAGAAAAAGAGTTGAAAGAAAGAGGGAAGCTCTTTCCTAAGCTAAGATGTGAACAATTATCTTTTATAAGATTTAGGTGATAGTATTGGATAAGTGGTATCAAGCAATCTTGAATAAAATAAAAAAATATGATAGTGATTTGTTATTAGTTGAAGATAAAAAGTCTATCTTGAAATCTTCAGATTTAAATGAGGAAATTAAAAAGCTATACCCTGTTATAATAGATTATACAAACGAATTACAGTTAAGAGCTAGATTGCGGAAAACGAGTGGTAGAAAATTGATTATAATAAAAGGTGAAAATTATTTTCCAACTGACTTAGCTAATGAAAATCCTATAGTAAAAATATCTTATCAAGATATTTTCCCTAATCTAGATTCTGAGGTTCTAAATTGTTTTAGTATAAGTGAAATTCAGGAACTGTTTTATATATATAATTCAAATACGGCTCATTTTAATATATTGTCTTATGTAGAAACATTTACATATATAACGAGAAATTTATATGATGTAGATTTTCCGTTTTCTCGACAGGAACAGTTGATTGCTTTTTTAATAAAATATTATTTTACTAACAAAAGCATCAATCCCACTATACTTAAATATTTAACAGATCATACCCCCAACTATCGTATAGAGGCAAAGAATCTATCAAATAAAGAAAGCTTTTATCTATATTTAAATCAAGAATGGCGTGACTTTATAAATAAAGATAATTCTATGATTAATTTTAATGACCAAAGTATCAAATACTTACTAAATGATTGTTTTGACCAGGGCTTAATGAAGGCAATTGATCTGTTAGAAGAAGAAGTTGATACTGAGTACTTAATAAGTGAGGCTAAAGCTAATTATTGGATTAATATAGGTATTTCAAATATGGACAAATTTAATGTTCTAAATAGCGTTCAATCTGATACAGCTATCTTAAAAGATCTATTAGAAAAGGACTTAACGGTTAGAGACTGGGGTAATATAGCTAAAATTTGGTCTAAACTTGTATATTTGAATAGCTTAGAAAACTTAAATATAAGTATCCATGAAATTAGAGAAAGATTAGATAATAGATTTTATCAATACATTGAAGACAATTATGATCTTCTTGCTTATCACCATAGCTTTTATAATGCCCCATTAAATAATCGTATAATTTCGCATATTTCTGAGGACAATGCAAAAAAAATTGCTTTGATATGTTTTGATGGAATGAGTTTTAAGGAATGGCCTGCTATTAAAGAATATTTATATGATAAACTTTCAATATCATTTAAAGAAGAATTTTCTATAGCGATGATTCCAACTGTAACTAAATATTCACGAAGAGCCATATTTTCTGGAAAACTGCCTATTGAAGACGATGGTATTGGTACTGAAGAAAAAGCATTTATAAATGCTATAAGCAGAAAATTTAGCATTATGGAAGAAGAAGTGTTTTTTGAAAGAGTAAATAATCCATTGTCAAGAGATTTTTTGGGCTATAAAGCTGTTGGCCTGATTTATAATTTTGTTGATGATTTATCACATTCTGCACAAAATCAGAAAATGTTAATAGATAATATAAATGATAATCTTAATAATTTTGATTTAGATAAAGTAATCAGCTCACTATTAAAGGATGGATTTAAAATTTTTTTTGCATCAGATCATGGTAATGTATTTGCAAAAGGAAATAAGTATAATCCTCGGAAAAGTTTAGTTGAAGAACGTGCTTCTAGGGCAGTTTTATATGATACAGAAAACTTAGCTAGGAATGAAGAGTTTGAGAACAAACTTATATTAAGATTTCCTAATATATTAGGAGATAATTATATAGTTACAATGAAAGATAGAAGAAAGTTTGGAAATAGGGAAGCTGGTTTTACCCATGGAGGAATAAATATTGAAGAAGTAATTATACCATTTATTGAGGTGATAAAATGAAAGGATTTGACAGACCATTAAAACCAGAGTGGATATATAAGATGATTCAAATATTAGAAGTAGGAGATACAATATCTCAACATAGAGATCAGTTGGATGAGGTATTGGTTGAACTAGATGGAAAATATGGAAAAAGAAAAGTAATTACTGTTTTAAGCAGGTATTTTTTGAAGGATATTGATAATGTAAATGGTAGAAAAGTAGAAGATAATTTGATTTTTAATATGATAAAAAACAGTACATATCAGGAAGCCAAACCTTTGATGGTTTTTAATCTATTAGTTAAGGCTCCAATATTACAACATTTTTCCAAACAGCTTTATAATTATTATGAAGGCAAAGATGAAATCAATTCTGATTTTCTTCGTAAAAAATCATATGAAAAGATAGGTGAAAGGGATATTGCAGGAAGATCTTTAAGAAATTTCTTAAGTACATTAACTGACTTTGGAATTTTAATACAAGAGGAAAGAGGCATTTATAAATGGGGAGAGAAAATTGATGTAAGTGAAGAGAATATGATAAACTTTTTTAAGCTATATAGTAAGTTTTATTTAACTTCGCCACAAATCTCCTTATATGACTTAGCAGAGCATTTGTTCTTCTATTTTAATATCCCTGATTTGCAGGAGATAGCTCAAGAGTACAATAATGAGCATTGGCAGTATGTAAGGAGAGTTAATGCAGCTATTATTACGATGAAATAAGGAGGTTTTTAATGAGCTATTTAGAGAAAGCTAGTACTTCTTATAAAAATAATAATTTTAATATATTTGAATAAAAAAGTTCTAATTTGGAACAATAATTCATACAATCTATTGACAATACATCAAAATGTTCATATAATGACAATATAGGGGGGATTGATATGAGGTGTAAGAATCTTGGTGAAAGGATTTCTAAGTTAAGAAATGAAAAGGGTTATACACAGGCTGAATTAGCTGAGCTGATTGGTGTTAGTCGTCCTGTTATGGTTAAAATTGAAAATGCTCAAAGAACTGTTTCTTTAGATGAAGGGGAAGAGATAAGTAAGGCTTTAGGAATTAGCATAAATACTTTATTGAATTTTGAGAAAGAGGAAGAAGAGAAATCATTTTTCATGGCTTTTAAAGCAAAAGGTATGGATGATGAACAATTAAAAGATATAAAAAGATTCGAAATGCTTTTTGATGCATTATGTACTCAGGAGGAAATATATAAAGGGGAATAAGATCTATGGATGGATATAATGAAATTATTGAGAAAAATATAAGCAAGCTACGGCAACAATACGATTTGGGTAATTATTGGGGTCGTAGTCTTTTTACTTTTGTTGAAAAATTAAAATTAGAGTCTAATAGAGATATATTATTATTTAGATTACCTTTTAATATAAGTAATATTTCAGGCTTTGTTGGGTATAAAAATGGTCAATTCGTTATATTTACAAATACAAATAAAAACTTAGGTCATGAAGTCTTTACTCTTGCTCATGAAATATATCATCTCTTAGAAAATGAGAATCTTATAAAAGAAGAAATAGTAATAAATGAATCAGAAAATAAATGTGATTACAATGATGAGATTGCTGATAAATTTGCAGCAGAATTATTAATGCCTGAAAATAAAATAAGGGAAGATTTTGAGCAATTATTAGAAGAAGATAACATGTCAGAAGTAGATGAGAGAATAATTATTCAACTACAACATTTATATTGTGTAGACTATAAAGCAATAACTAAAAGATTAATCAATCTTGATTTAATAGATCATAATAGAAAAGAAAGTCTAGATGAAATAGTGGATAATAATGAACTTGAAATTTCAACTCGAAGATTAGGCTTTAATAACAATCTTAATAAGCCATCTAAAAAGGAAACATTACCACAAAAGTTTTTGAAAGCTATTAAAGAAAATTATAAGGATAATAAAATAAATTACGATGATTTGTTGGTGGTTTTGGGATATGGTAATTTAAGACCGGAAAAATTTGGGTATGAAATAGATAATTCCTTGTCTGATGAAGCTAAAAACTTTATGGAACAACTTGATAAAAAATTAGGAAGTGGTAATTTTGGCAAGGAATAAGGCAATATTTGATGCAGATATTTTGATAAACATATATAGGACAGGCAGTCTGGATTATATAATTGAGCTATTTGAAGAAATATATGTTAGTGATTATGTATACGAACGTGAATTAGATAAATTTCCTATGATTAAAAATATAATTAAAAAATTAGTTAATAAAAATAAAGCTAAAATACTATATTATAATGATTTAACTCAAGTACAGAAAAAGTTTTATCGAACAGCCAAAAATATCTTGGATAATCAAACTACTGATGACTATGTAGATGAAGGAGAAAAAATTACTGCATGTTTTGCAAATGCTCATAAAGTATATTATTATATGTCAGATGATAATAAAGCTGCACCTTACATTAGAACTTTAACAGGTGTTGAAGTAATTAACTATTGTGATATATTGTATATATCTTCTCGAGTGAATCAAGATGATATCGGGAAGGTAAACCAGTTTTATCAAGAGTATATAGGATTATTTGAAGAAGGATACATACCAGGTATTTTTAAAAATGAAAGTGGTGAAACAATGGATTTTAGACTTGTAATGGCAATGTGTTTTGATAAGTTTAATAAGAGTGAAAAACTATCTAAATATCTAGATCTATTTCTTGACTCCTAAATTACTGAGATATGTATGTTACAGTAGAATAAAAAGTCTGAATTAATTTATACGAATAATTACTGTAAATAGGGGTAATATAAGCAAAATTATAAAATTATGTTAAAAATAGAATTTAATTCATATTATTTGCAGGAAAACCGTTATATTTGATGAAATTTAATATTAGTGGAATTATATAGATATACTTAAATTAAATAGGTGGTTAAAATATATGAAAAAAAGTATAATGTGCTTTCTAAGAGAACAAAAGCGAAAGAGAATCAGGACTAAAGTAATAGAAAATTATATAATAAATAAATTTGATACAAAGAAATATTGGAATATGGGGGGATATCCTCAATTTGCTAGAAGTATTAATAATTTAGTAGGTGAGGGGAAAATAAGACCTATAAAAGCATGGAAGAAAAATGGTATGTCTCCTACTTTATACAATGGTTATCAAATTATTTCTACAGTAAAAGATTTTAGTCCAGAAGTAAAACAAAAACTATTAACATTTTATCACCCTGTACTTAATATGTCTTATTTTCTAACTCATCCTGATAAATATAGAAAGTATGAAGAATATTTAGATAAAATAGATAGGTTTTTTAAAAAAAAATCAACCATTACTAATATGCCTGCTTTAACAATCAATGAAAGGTCTTTTCAAATTTTTAATAATGAAAAATGGCTCTCAAAGAGTGGACAAAATTTTTTAAAGTATGTTGGCTTAACATATGACCAACTAAACTGTTATCAAACATTTGAACCATTTTTTTATTATACAGGTAAGATAACTGATAAAATAAATGCTTTAATAATTGAAAACAAAGACACTTTTTATTCATTAAAAATGTTATTTCAAAATAATGTATATACTTGGAATGGAATTCGCTTTAATTTCTTGATATATGGTGAGGGCAAAAAAATCATAAAAAGTTTTTCGTTTTTTAATGAACTGGAAGAATATAAAAATTATAAAACAACTTTTTATTACTTTGGGGACATAGATCCAGAGGGAATAAAAATATGGAATAGTTTAAATGAGGTAGCAGAATATAAAATTAACCCATTTACATATTTTTATAGTTTTTTAGTGGAAAACTTTAAGGATCAAGCTCCAGAGTTAGAAAAAGATCAAAATATGCCTGATAAAAACATTTTAAATTTATTTTTATCTTTTTTTAATAATAATATGAAAAATAACATAAAGGATATATTTGAAAGAGGTTGCTATCTTCCTCAAGAAGCTATAAATTATTCGATATTGGAGGAATTAGCAGATGTGGACAGATGAAATACTTAAAGATTTTTCGGAAAGAATTAAAAATATAACTGTATTTGCTCCTTTATTGGATTTAAAAAATAAAACTAAATATGATTATTCTCTAGTAGAATTAGGAATATCTACTATGCTATTTATACTTGAAGATATGTTACGTGGGGAAAAAGACTGTACATATCGGAATATTGCTTATTTTTTAATAGAACTTATCAAAAAACAATATAATGATAAACTTAATTATGAAAAAGCTTTAGAGTTAACATATTATATAGTAAGGGATTGTTTAATGAATCAAGGGCAAGCACATAGTTACTCATATGAAGATTTGGAAAAACAGGAAGTAAGTACATATAAATATCACTTAATAGAATTAGAAGATTATAATATTGAAGATAAAATAGTAAGGTTAAAGTTGACTACAACTGGATTAGAGTTGCTTTTTAAAACTAAAGAAATGTATAATGAATTACAGGTATCAATTTCTCAATTATATTTGAGGCAGCAAATACAGAAAGGCGTTTTTGATGGTGCTTTAAGGTCTGTAGAAGAATTAGCATTGGCGGTAAAAAATGAAAAAAATAAAATAAAGGAATTGGAAGAAAAGATAATTAGAGATGTATTGCTTGTAGCCAGAGAAGAGGAACTTGAAAATCAATTGCTAAGGATAAACGATCAGTTAGATAGAGAAAGTAGAGTTTTTACTGAACTTAAAGAATTAATAGAATATACGTTAAATGAGTATCGTTCAGGTGGTCTGGGTGAAAAAGAAAGAGAAGCTATTGAAAAAATATTAAAAATACGTAAACGTCTACAGGAAATTGTAACAGAACATGAGTCATTATTTACAGATAAAATTAATATCCAACAACTAATGAATCATTCAATAGAATCAATGATTGTAAATTCATTTAGCACAAAAATCAATTTTGAAACCGAACTGCTACAACCTCTTATTCATAGAAATTTAAATATAATTAATTTAAAAAATATAATAAACCCTTTATTCAAACCTGCAATTAAAAATTTTTTCCATCCTGGAAGGATATTTTCACCACAGGTTTTAAGAAGAGAACAACCGGATGAAGAAGAAGATTTATGGCAATTGACAGAAGAACAGATGAGAAAAGAAGAAGAAATCGAACGAACAAAAAGATTAGCAGAAGAAATGAAATTAACTAAATATTTCAACTTAATTTTACATCCATTACTTGTAAATAAGGAAGTTAAATTAAGTAAGATCCTTAATGATTATAAAGACAAGAATGAAGAAGAGTATTTAAGTATTATCAGGGAAGCTAACTTTTATTCTTTTATTATTAATCTTCATCAAATGGGAAAAATACCAATACTGAAAAAAGAGGAATTACAAATAACCTCACTTGATCAAATTCCAATGGTATTGTTAAATATAGTAAATGAATCTAATAAGCTTGGTGTAATTAAAGCATTTGAATTAATTGCAATAGACGATATTATTAGGTTGCCTATAGGATATGTCATATCTGATTTTATTGTAAGGGGGTTTAATTATAGTGGAGTGGACTAAAAAAGATATAACAGATGCTTTTAGAATTTTTTTTACTTTACTTAAAGACGGTATAATTGAAGAAGATAATAGCGAACTTCGTTATGCCTATCAACGTTCGGAAGTGCGACAATTATTAGAAGATATAATTGAAAAAGAAGCAGAAGTAAAAATATTTTCAGCGAAAGGAAATATATATCTTACTCCTGGTTTGGATAATAGATTTTTTGGATATAAGAATTTAGAATTACTTAAAAAGATGAAATTAAATAATAATACGGAGTTATATTTAGCCTACTTTGTAATTTTAGTTTTAATAAGTAAGTTTTACAATAGTGAAGATCAGTCTTTAGCTTCCCGTCAATTTTTACCTATTGAAGAACTTGAAAAAACCATAACTTCATACATAGAAAATATAAGCGATAGAGAAAATGATGAAATAAAAGAGATTGAAGAGGAATTAAGTATTAATTTGAAGAGTATAAGTGAGGTCTGGATGGATATACCTTCATTCGATGATACAATAAAAAATTTAAGGAGAGCCAAAAATAATCGAATAAGTTTTTTAATTAAAGTAATGGATTTTTTGGAGGAAGAATCTTTAATACAGGTTTTAGAAGATTATACTATAAGACCACTACCAAAAATGGAGTATCTAATAATTAGATATTATTTTCATAATGAAAGAAAAGAGATGTTATTAAGTTATTTGAATAATGAAATTAATAATAAAGTTTAAAAGGAGAGTTGAAGGTAAAAATGCCAAAAATTAATCAGATAAGGGTCACAAATATTAGATATGATAATGGTAAAAAGCAATTACCCGATATAACATTAAAAACGGGTGGTCTTGATACTCTCTTTTTGCTTGCAAATGGTGGAGGCAAGACATTGATAATCCAATTAGCATTACAAACTGTTTTACCTAACGTACAAATGAGTGGAAGAAAAATATCAGATCTACTGCAATCAGATAAGTTTACAGGACATGTTGTAATAGAATGGCTGCTTGATCATCAGGGTACATATAATCATTATTTATGTACTGGCTTTTGTTTTACTGATGGTTATAGAGATCAAAATATAAGATATTTTAATTATTTATTTGATTATAATGAACAATCCAACATGGATATTAATCAATTACCATTGATTAAGCCACAACATCTTTTTAGTCATGGGAGTGAACAACCTATTGGGTATCAGGAATTTAAAGATTGGATTCGTGATAATGGAAAATATAATATTGAAATTATTGATCGGAAGAAAGAATATATAAAAAGACTGAGAAACTATCGTATATTATCTGAAGAATGGAATAATATTAGAAAAACAAATGGTTCTGAAGGTGGAGTGGATAAGTTCTTTGAGAATTGTAAAACTACACAGCAGTTAATGGATAATCTGCTTATACCCGGTGTTGAAGATATAATATATAAAAGTGATAAACAAAAAAATGAGCTTTATTATGCTTTTGCTAAGCATAGAGAGGTATTATTGGAAATACCAGTTATTAAAAAGAATATTAAGGATTTTGAAGTAATTAGGGATAACTCTGAAAAAGTATTGCGTGAAGTAGAAAAATTAGATGCAACTAAGAAAAAGTTTCAAACTAATGAAATTAAAATGGCAAGCTTAACAAAGACATTTTCTGCCTTTAAAGAAGAAGCAGACAGACAAATAATTAAATTAAATAATATGCTATTAAAATTAGAAAAAACAAAAAATGAACTGCATTGGAAAAAGGATAGTTATGACGTATTTATAAGTGAATTAAATTATAAGAAACAACTAAAGGAGTTTGAGACAAAAAACCAGAAGTATATACATCAGAAGAATGAATTAGAGACGAAAGAACAAGTATATAAAAAGATTAAGGCTCTGTATCTTTACAATAAGCTTAAAGAAGCAGAAATAAACATAGTTAAATATGAACAAATGCTGGATAATGTAGACAAGTCAGAACCAGAATTACAAAGTAAATTAGAAAATGCTAAATTAAGATTACTTCCAGCTTGGAAGGAAGAAAAAGAGAAACTAATAAATCAAAAGAAAAAAATGAAAGAAAAGCTAGATAAGCTTAAAAACAAAGAAAAAGAAATTGAAGATGAAATTCAGAGATTAAGCAGTGAAAAAGATAATAGTATAAAAGAGAAAGGAAAAGTTGAAAACTGGTTAGAACAATATGAAGAAAGAACTAAGAGGCTAAAAAAGGATATATCGTTACAATATGTCCTTGACCCTGTCATTGGTATAAAAAAACTTGGAGATGAATTAGAGTATTGTAGAAATACGAAATTAAATATTAAAAAAAGAATTGAAGAAATAGATTTGCAAAAAGATGATATTCTAAAAAAGAAAGAGCAATTAAATGAAAGTAAGTCTACTTTGCTAAGAGAAAAAGATCTTTTAAAAAATCAAATTGATACATTTGACACTGAGGAGGAAAAAATTAGAGGTATTATTGCGGCTAATGAAAAATATATAAAAGATATTTTTCAGCAAAAAGATGAATTGTTAAATTGGATAAATAATAAATTTAATAATGCCAGAGATAATCGAGTCAAGTTACAGGCAGAAATAGCAAATGTGGAGAAAATATGGGCTTTAATACAGGAAAGAGATTATTACATTCCTCATCACGTTTTATTAGAAATTAAGGAACAATTAGAATGTAATAATATATATTGTGTAACGGGTAGTGAGTGGCTTGCTGCTCAAGATATTAATGAAGATCAAAAAGAGTTATATATTGAGTACCAGCCTTTATTACCTTATGCAATTATAATTGAATCCACACAAGTTAAGTCAGTAAAACGTGTTATGAGACAATTGAAAAAATTATCTCAGGATTTTCCAGTTATATTTATTATAAAAAATAATCTAAAAATGAGTAGTTCCGAAGATAAAAGTAATTTTTTAGAAGTAACATCGGGAAACTTTTATCTATATAAACCTGATGATTTAGGTCTATATATATCTAAAAGTAAATTTACTCAATATAAAAACAGTATTGAGGAAAAATTGCAAATTAAGAAAAAAGATAATCTTAAGTTAAAGGAAATAGAAAATATTTTAGCAGACTTAAAACATCAAATAGACATATTTTATAGTAATTATCAAAAGGATAAAATAAGAACTTGGAATAAAAAATTCAAGGAAATTGAGAATAAAACTTCCGATATAAATAGTCAATTAGTAAGCATAAATAAAAATATGAGTACAATTAAGAAGGAACAAAAAGAACAGCGTGCTAAACTGGATGAACTAGAAAAAGTTATTAAAAATAAAGAAAATGTATTTGGAAAAATAAAAGAATATAAAGAAATGTTCAAAAAGTATCCAGAAATGAAAGAAAAATATAATTCAATTAGTGAAAAAATCACTTCACTAATTATTAAAATTAAAGAAGAGAATAAAAATAAAGAAAAAAGCAAAGATGAACAGAGAGATATTGATTCTTTTATTAAAGAATGTGATAGTCAGTTAAATAAACATCAGAATGATTATGAAAAATATAGTTTGATTAATGTAAAATATATTGATATAGGCATTGAAATTTATACAAATGTTAAACAGGAAGTCGATACCATACTTGATAATTTAGAAAAAAAACAAAGTAATAGGTCTACTATTGAAGAACTTCTTGATAATTATAAGACTGATCGAAAAGAAATAGAAAAAGAAATTGAAGAACTTAATATTGACCAAAGTTGGATTTTGGAAAATTATAGATATATTAATAAATCAGAGGTTAATCAAAGGAAAAAAGATTTCCTAGAGCAGGAAAAACAGGTACAAAAATATAAGGAAGAAATGAACGATGCTAATACGGAAGTTGAAAAAGCAAAAAGTAGTTTTAAAACTTTAGCAGATCAATTATTAAAGCATCATGAAAAACCATATTATGAAGGCTTTAATAAAAACCAACATAATCAAGAAATACAATTGATTAATAATCAACTTGAAGAGACGAGTGGTGAGGAAAATAAAATAAACAAAGAGATTAACAATGTCAGGCGGTGGAAACAAGAAAATGAAAATGCTTTGGGGGTTATTAAGAATACTAACAAGATTAATTTAAATAAATATATTGAGAAAGTCGATATCTTAACACAGGAAGAGTGGAATCTATATGATAATAATCCAGAAACTGTAGTATATAAGATGATAAATACATTAGATGATTTAAAATATGCGATAAAATCTCAGGAATCAAATGTAGAACAAATATTCAAACAATATCTTAACGATCTGAATAAAAAAGGAAATACAAAATTAGATCATTTTGCAAGAGAAGTAAATAATATTATGGAAAATAAGAAACTATTTGATTTTAATTTTGTTGAAACTCAGTTTATTAGAATTTTTGAAGGATTGGAATATTACCAAAAACAGTATGAAAAGACACTTTCAGAAAGTAATGAAAATATTAATCATCTTACAAATCTTTGTTTAAGAAGGGCGAGATTGATTTACGAAAGTATAAATGAAATACCAGGAAATTCGAGAGTTAAGATTTTCGAACGCCAGCTTCAAGTTATTAGAATGAATTGGACTGTTTTAAAAGAAGATGAAGGGAAAAAGAAAATCTACGATTATTTAAATCAATTATTAAGCATTTTACAGAAGTGGAAAGAGCAAGGTAAAGGTGAAGATGAAATTAATAGCTTTATGGAAGAAATGCTTAGTTCAAGGAATCTTATTAATGTTATTGCACCTATTGATGATTGTAAAATAACTGTTTATAAGCCTAGAAAGGAATCAATTATAAAATATCATAGATTAGAATATTCAAGCTGGGAAGAAGTCTCGCGCTGGTCAGGTGGTGAAGAATATAGTATATATATGATTATGTTTATTATATTTGTTACCCATATAAGAGAAGAACTTGAAGGTAGACCCAACATATGGAAAACAATTATGGCTGATAATCCTTTTGGTCGGGCATCATCTTCCCATATTCTCGAACCTGTATTTCAAGTTGCAAAATCTAATAATGTTCAGTTATTATGTTTTACAGCACATCGACAAGAAAGTATATTAAGTAAATTTCCAGTAGTTTATAGTTTACAATTAAGAAGTGCTTATGGAAAGGAAATAATGGTTTCTGAACAGTATAAAGCTGAAAATGTTGAAACAGGATTTTATAAATTAGAATAATAATAAATATACTGAGTTAAGGGAGGCTAACTATGTCTAGAAGAACTTGGGATGAAGGTGAATATATAGTTGCATTATACTTATATAAGTATGGTTACGTAGATCTTGGTTTAGATTATACTCAAATAGCTACTATAATTAATAGATCACCAAATTCAATTATTATGCGCTTTGCTAATTTTCTTAGTGTAGAAAATGATGATGCTGGGTTAAGTGGTGGAGGAAAGAAAACTAGAGAAATTTATGATGAGTATAAAGATATTTCCAGAGAAGAACTTAAAAAGATAGCAAAAAATTATCTTTATAATAAGCAAAATGAATAGTTTTTCTTAAACTTGCAAATTGTAATAAAAGTCTATTTACCTTAAAATATGAATTTAATAAATTCTTATTTTAAATTATAAGTAAAATTCAACCTGAAGAATATAAGAGGTGATCTCAATCAAACAAAATCGAAGTTGGTCTAAACCTGATAATATACCTGCTCTTATAGCAAGAAAAAAAGTGGATTGGTCTATATTCGTTTATGGCTCACATATTCCTCTTAACTTTCATGAAGACTTTGAAAAAGCTAATAACGGTATTCATATTGAATTAGGGAAAAGTCAAGAACTGGAATTAATAATTGAAGGTAATAGTTATCAAGCCAGTCTTATGAATATTGATAGAAAGCAGGTTGACTACGATACTTATCAGATAAGATATGATGGCAAAAATGAAATAAAAGAATTATTTCAAAAGAGATTCAGACCTAGTTATCAATATTTAAAGGCTAAAAGAGAAAACTCTGAATCAAATAAACAGCATATAGTACCTGAAGAAAAATCAGAATATATAGAGTTTTATGAAACAGGAGAGCCTTTTAAGTATGAACTGAAATTAATAAAAGCCAATCGCGACTTAGCAGGTTCTATGACTGAAGGGGTAATGGAAGTGGGTAATACAGAAGAAATTATAAACACTGGTAAAATTATTAACAATATCAATAACTACATATCTACAAAAGGCTTTACCTACCTTCCAGGCTTAATAGAAAACTTCTATTTCTCACTAAAGACAAAGCCCTTTGTCCTCCTTGCAGGTGTTTCTGGTACAGGAAAGACAAAACTGGTAAAGTTGTTTGCTGAAGCTATTAATTGTACAGAGGAAAATGGTCGGTTGAAACTAATATCTGTCAGACCTGACTGGAGTGATAGTTCTGATCTCTTAGGTTATAAAAATATTAAGGACGAATTCCAGCCAGGACCTATGATAGATATTCTGAAAGCAGCAATCACTGATCCTGATAATATTTACTTTGTCTGCCTTGATGAGATGAACTTAGCACGTGTTGAATATTATTTCAGTGACTTTCTAAGTATTATGGAAACACGAAAGAAAGATCAAGAAGCTAGAATACTTACTAGCAAGCTATTATCAGAAAAAGATTTTGCTAAAGATGATGATATTAAAAAATACTCAGATCTTATTATTCCTGATAATTTATATATAGTTGGAACTGTAAACATGGATGAGACAACCCATCCATTTAGCAAGAAGGTACTGGATAGGGCCAATACCATTGAGTTTTCTGAGATCAATCTATTAGATTATAGTCTGGCAAGCAATGATGACGATATTGAGATAGAAACTATTGAAGCTGCTAATGATTTTTTACGTTCAGATTATATAACATTAAATGATTGTTCGAAAGAGGATAATAAGCTAATATCAGAGCTAGTAGAGAAATTACAGGAAATTAATGATATTCTTTCAGAAGCCAGTTTGCAGGTTGGCTATCGTGTAAGAGATGAATTTTGCTTTTATATGCTTTATAATCAGCAGGAAGAATTACTTGATGAGGAACAGGCTTTTGATTTTCAACTTATGCAGAAAATATTACCTAGAATTCAGGGTAGCTCCCGTTCTATTAAGAATGTCTTAGTAAAGCTATTTAATTTCACAGCAGATTATAATTTATCTCTTGATGAAGGTGAATCAGGAAATCCTGCTTTAGATTATGTAAATAAAAACAAAGATACAGGTACTATAGTTTATGCCAATTCTGCTGAGAAGATAGCATATATGATAAAGAGAATTGAAGAAGATGGTTTTACAGCTTATTGGTTATAATTATATCAAGATAATGGGGTGTAATTAACTTGACTTACAAGGGGAATGCCATTGACTTAGTTGAAATAGAAACTGATAGCTTTTTCTTGACTATCAAAGGAAAGCCAGTTCATCCAGATATAGAACAGCTATATATTGATAAAGCCAGTGATGGCATCAAAGCCTTGCTGGAAGTAAATACATATAATACAGAACTACTTACATTCTTACATTACCATCCTGAAGATGGTTTAGTTGATGCTGAAAGTAGTTCTGTTTTCTCATACCCATTTTTCTATGAACAGCAGGACTATCAGATACTTATAGAATCAAAAGGTGATCTTGAACTTGAATTTTACCATCAGAACAGGAATATTAGAGAGTCAGTATCTAAACTAAGTCGTAAAAACAATATTCTGATGGGAACAATTAATTTCAGAAATGATGTAGGTTATTCAGAGATAGAAATAAGGTCTAAGGGCAAAATATTAATGCTTTTAAAGATTGAAGTTTTCCCCAGTAAAATTGATTACCGTAATGATTATTTTAAATTATTAAATGAAGTAAATCGAGAAGTATATAACCTTAGTTATGATTTCTTCCGCAGCACCTTTCAGGGAATGAAACTAAAAGAAGCTGAAAAGCCTAGTCAAGTAGAGTTTTTTACTATCTTTCAGAAAATATTTAAGAAGTTTCTTAAAGCCTACCGTAGAATAGAGAAATATCCTCACCATCGATTAAATAAATTAGCTAAAGTCTTACCATCTTCCCGGGTTAAGAAAATTAACCGTCAGAGTGTAAAATGGATGAGAAGGAATACCCAATATTATGATCAGGAGTTAGGATTACCAGTAAAAATGCTGAATATAGACAAGCAGAGTAGTTTTGATACCTTCGAAAATCGCTTTGTAAAATGGATTATCAGTGAACTTTTAAAAAAGCTTGCTAATTTTGAAAAGAGCTATCGGCAGATGAACAAAGATTATTTGGAAGAAGATATTCTTAAGACACTTGATTCTATGAGCAAAAAGCTAGATTATATTTTAAAGAACAGTTTTCTAAAGGAGATTGGTGATATCTATAAGATTGATTCTTTATCTCTGGTTTTACAGATGGCTCCAGGTTATAGGGAAGTGTATAAGTATTACTTAATGCTCTTAAAAGGTCTTTCTATTAATGGTCAGATCTTCAGACTATCCATGAAACAGATCTGGGAGCTTTATGAGTATTGGTGCTTTTTAGAATTGAATCGTTTATTACGAAATAAGTATAATTTAGTAAAGCATAATCTGATTGATATTAATTATTCAGGAATATATGTGAGTTTAAATAAATCCAGTAGTTCATATGTGGAATATGAGAATCCAGCCACTGGAGAAATATTCAAGCTTAGCTACAACACTAGTGAAGGAGAAGGAGTAACTACAGGTCAAAAGCCAGATAATGTTTTGACTTTGAAGAAGGAAGGATCAGATACAGAATATAAGTTTATCTTTGATGCTAAATATCGGATTAATCCTGCTGTACCTGGAAGTAGATATCATGGGAAGTATAATGGGATACCAGGACCAGAAGAAGATACTATTAATACCATGCATCGTTACCGTGATGCTATCGTTTATAGTAATGAAAGTATCTATGAGCACCGGATGGTTGGTGCCTATGTCTTATTTCCTTACACGGATGAAGAAAAATATAGAGAGCATGATTTTTATAAGAGCATAGATAAGGTCAATGTAGGGGCTTTTCCTTTATTACCTGGAAGTACAGAACTAGTAGCAGATTTTTTAGAGAATTTAATCGAAGAATCCTATCTGGGCAATTATGAAAGGAATGTTCTGCCAGCTGGTAGTAAAGATTATAGTAGAGATACTAAATTTGAGCAAAATGTTTTAGTAGGTTCAATTAGAAAGAAAGGACAATTACAATTCCTTCTGGATAAGAAGATATATTATATTCCCTGTAAAAGAGTGAAGCTAGAAGAAAACCATCTAGAATATATTGCTATCTATTTAAGTAAAAAAGACTTTCCTGATAATTATGGTGTTAGCTATTATGGAAAGATAAAAGGAATACAGGCCAGGAAGAGAAAAGATATTAATGTTCCTATGACAAAAAATAATGGCGAAGAATTATATTATGTCTTTAGTATTGAATCCTGGAGTCAATTAGTTGAGAACATCTTGCCAGAGGGGTATGGGGTCAGAGGAAGCCATATCTATAGCAACTTTATGCTTTTGCAGAAAGCCAGAACTATCCCTGAATTAAGTATTAAGACTATTGAGCAGTGGAGAGTCTGGTTGGAATTGAAGAGAGTACAGGGTGAAGTTAAGATTCTACTTGATAAGAAGAAACTGGATCAGCATACTTTATCCGGTGGTTTTCAGATTAATGATATTGAGGTGAAAGTGAATAATGGAGGGATTGTTGTGGAGCAGAAGGATGTTGAGAGTAAGGAGTTTTTACAGGATGATCTGGCGTATAATCTTCGGGGAGTGATGAAGGAGATTTTTTAGGAGGTAGAATCAATCTTTTTTTTTGATAAATTTTCATCCCATAAAGTGAGTACTAAGTTTCAGAGGGGGTTTTTTATCCACTGCTGAAACTTAGTATAATGAATCCAGGTGGTTAGTGTCAATTATCTTCCATTTAAAGAGGTGGGAGTTTTAAGAAAAGATAATCTGTATAATACACTAGAATTTTTTTCTAGTGACCTAAATAAACATCAAAGTGTGGATTTGCAAACAAAACCATTATTATGTTAAAGAAATTAAGAACGATTATAGTCTCTGGACAGATAACATTGAATGCAGTAGCAAAGATTAAATATTAAATATAGTACTGAAGTCTTCTTAATTGGAGGCTTTTTTAGTGTTTTCACCTTTTTAAATGTTTAAAAAGGATTTTTTTGTTACATCTAGAATTAATATATTTAAAGTAAATTTTTTTCTAAAAGAAGGGAGAAAATTGATATGAGAAAAATAGTATTAAGTTCAGTAATTTCCTTAATGATTATATTTATATCTATTGCAAGTTTAGCAGAAACCCATGAGGAAAGATTATTAACCTTCTTGTCTCAGTTTGAAGGTATGGAATATGAAGCAAGAGATAGAGCAGGAAGTTTTGGGGAGGATAATTGTGATTATTTCATTGATGATTTTTTTAATAATTTTATTCAGGGTGATGTAGAATTTATAGAACCATATCATAAAACAGATGATATTGCGGACTATGAATTGCAAAGCTTTATGGGAAACTTTCCTGATTTCTCTTTTTGGCAAGGAAGAATATCTTATATTGACTTTGAAGAAACAGAGTATATGGTAATGGATAGAAAGGTTCCACATTATAATTTTAAAGCTTATGAAATAGACTTTACTAAAGATGGAACTTACGAAACTATCTTTTACAGTAGTGGATATAGAAATAGCAGAAATTCTGGAAATGCTAGATATGATATTTTGAATTGGAATAAGAAAGATTCTGATTCATACAAATCTAAATATGCTATTGGATTAGTATCAGTTCGCCCCGAATATGAAGGAAAAAACAAGGAAAGAACAGGTCATTATAACGGAATTATTAAGTATGATGATATATATTATATTTATGAAGTAGCGGCATTAGATTCAAGAGTAAGAATATATTTTAATAAATGGAATGATAAACTAGAAAGAGTCTCTACCAGGGTAGTATATACTATAAGAAAAGAGGTCGATAAATGATGAATAATATTGGAGAAAACAACCTTATAATAGATACTCATGGTTTACATGAACATATGGTGAATGTGGAAGAATATAGAACAAATATATATACTTGTACAGCAGGTGTTCCAACCATTGGCGTAGGGATTGCTTTACTTGTGAGAGATGGAGTCGTATGGTCTTTTAGAGATAATAATCTCTTTCAAGAAGATGGTTTATTCGATAGAGCAGGAATTGATGATTTACCTAGAAATATAGGTGATATAGAAGACGTTTTAGAAGATGCAATGGATTTTCTTAACGATAATAATCCTCAAGCAGCAGCAAGAATTATTGTTGATAATCAAGAAACTATAAATACGTTTGAATTATCAGAAGAAGATTCAGAGAATGTATTTGAGCTTATACAAGGGGATTATGAGAGAGAGTTGATAAGAAGAATAAGTAATAATGCAAATGTAAGTCAACAAAGAGCAAGAGAGATTGTTGAAAGAACAATGAAAATCCAGTATATTATAATCCACAAAAATTATTGAGAACACTGATCTTTGTAATATTCCTCTATTAATTTCTTCCATCTTCTTTTTCATACATTTATCATGCTCCTTTTTTTAAACCCTTTCCAGTAATTTCTTTTATTAAATTTCTAAATTCATCAACAGTTTTACTTTGCCAGTATTTAATATTTAAAAAGGAGTTTTTGCTTACATCTAGAATTAATATATTTAAAGTAAATTTTTTCTAAAAGAAGGGAGAAAATTGATATGAAAAAAATAGTTCTAAGTTTAGCAATTATACTTATGTTTGTATTTATAACTATTACGAGTCTAGCAGAAATTCATGAAGAAGAATTATTATCCTTCTTGTCTCAATTTGAAGATATGGAATATGAAGCAAGAGATTGGGCAGAAAGTTTTGGAGAGGACAAGTGCAAAAAATTTCTTGATGATTTTTTTGATGATTTTATTAAAGGTAATGTAGAGTTTATTAAGCCATATCATAAAACAGATGATATTGCGGACTATGAATTGCAAAGCTTTATGGGGAGGTTTCCTGATTTCTCTTTTTGGCAAGGAAGAATATCTTATCGTGATTTTGAAGAAACCGAATATATGGTAATGGATAGAAAGATTCCCCATTATAATTTTAAAGTTTATGAAATAGATTTTACTATGGATGGAACTTATGAAACTATCTTTTATAGTAGTGGATATAGGAATAGTAGGAGTAGTGCTGGATACGCTAAGTATGATCTTTTAAATTGGCATAAGAACGATTCTGCTTCATATGAATCTAAACATGCTATTGGAGCAGTATTAATTCGTCCCGAATATGAAGGAAAAAACAAGGAAAGAACAGGAAATTTTAACGGGATAATTAAGTATGATGATACATATTATATTTATGAAGTGTGGCGACTTGATGATTCGATGATAGTTATTTCTTTTGAAAAATGGAACAAAAGCTTAGAAAGAGTTTCTGCTAAGGCATCATATACAATAAGAAAAGAGGTGGATAATAAATAATGAATGAAGATAACAATCTTTTAATAGATACTCATGGTTTGCATGAACATATGGTAGCAGTGGAAGGTTATAGAGCAAACATATATACTTGTACAGCAGGTGTTCCAACTATTGGTATAGGGATTGCTTTGCTAGTGAGAAATGGGGGAATGTGGGCTTTTAGAGAGGGCAATCTTTTTCAAGAGAACGGTCTTTTTGATAGAGCAGGAATTGATTTACCTGATAATATACTTGAAATTACAAATATATTAAATAATACAAGAAGAGAATTAAATAATAATAATCCTCAAGCAGCAGCAAGAATTATTGCTGACAATCAAGAAACATTAGATACTTTTGAGTTGTCAGAAGAAGATTCAGAAAATGTATTTGAGCTTATACAAGAAGAATATGAGACAGATTTAATAAATAGAATTGCTAATAATGCAAATGTAAACCGACAAAGAGCAAGAGAAATTATTGAAAGTTTATCAGATAATGAACAATATGCTATTCTTTCTTGTGTTTTTAATGCTCCTGCCTTAATAGGGCCAGGAGTTAGTACTGCTTTAAGAGATTATACTGAGGAAGGAGCTAGTGAACACGACCAGGCATTTCATAAAACAAAAGCATGGTATGAAATAAGATATAACTCTCACAGGAATGGTTGGAGATACATAAATGGTCAAATAGATGATAATCATAATGATGCTCAGGGTATAAATGGTTTGGCAAATAGAAGGTATGTCGATTCAGAAATGTTTGGACTTTACGGTTTATTGACTGATGATGAAGATGAATTAGCAGATCTAGATCTAAGTGATGACATTAGAGAAGGGATATTGGACTTTTTAGAAGGCAATAATGGTAGAGGGGGTAATGTAACTCTTGATACTATTAGAACATATGAAGATCAGTTTAGTCCCACAAATAGAAACCAAAGATATATTGATGATATATTAGAAGATTTACAAATAGATGATGAAGATGCATTAGAAGAAATAATTGAAGAAGCAAATGCTCAGGGTAGGCTGATAGATAATGTATCATTAGCTTTTTTAGAACGATATAATGAAGAATATGGGATTGAGAGTAACAGTGAAAATCCAGTATATTATAATGCCACGAAAATTATTGAAAAGAATGATCTTTTAGTATTTTCTTTAATGGATAAATTAGTGGTAGATATGGAGAAAGAAGAAGAAAATGCGAGAGATAAAGATGATAAACTCTATGCTTCAATTAAAAAGTTTAAAAATAATTGTAAAGAAACTTTAGAAAAAGTAATTACTGACATGGGTAGTTATGAGAAAGTAGCATACATAGAAGAGAATGATAGAGATTTAAATAATTTTGATTTAAAACAAAGATTGATGGGAGTTTTTGAGCCGAAGAAATTTAATACACCGAATACGGATAATAGTCTTGCTTTTTTTGAAAGCTTTATGACGGAAGATGATTGTGAAAAAGAGAAGGCACAGGAAGAAGCTGAAAAAGAAGAGCAATTAAAAGAAGAAAAGGAAAAGACTAGACAAGAAGAAGAGGAAATGAATCAAATGTATGCAAAAGAAGATCAAGAATGCAAAAAAGAAGAAGAGGAAAAAGCAAAACTAAGAGCTGGTTGGATAGCTATTTATGAGAACGGGAGCATGGTATCTAAGAGTAGAAAAGATTATTACGGTGCATAGCTCCCGCTCCATTAATAATGTCTTAGTAAACATAGGTCTGATTTTTACAGTACTGGCTGTCTTTATTTTAGAAAGAAGAGAACTTTAGATATATATGATATAAATAGTATTATGTAATATAATAGAGTTAAAAAACTATATCTTTGTTTAATTACTCTACCATAAATGATATATATCATTTATGGTAGGATGTTGTTGAAAATTATATTAAAAATTAAGAGAAAAAATCTCTTTTAATCATTGTATAATTATATATATTAGGATATAATAGTATATATATTAATTCAAGAGAAAAAACCTCTCTTTAGAAGGTGAGTGTTATGTTAATAAGATTTAGTGTTGAAAATTTTTTATCATTTAGTGATAAGCAAGAGATAAGTATGATACCAGACAATAGGATTAAAGGAAGAAGTGATCAAAAGGAAAAATGGGAGAATGAGCATAAAATTAGTTCAGGAGATATTCCACTACTACGGCTAGCCACAATTTATGGTGCTAATGCTTCAGGAAAATCGAATTTTATAAATGCCATTCGCTTTGCCAAAGATGTTATTACTCATAAATTACCAATAGATTGTATTAGGAAATTTTGTAGAGTCAAAAAAGAGAACATAAATAAACCTACTAAATTTGAGTTTGAATTATATAAGAATAATCGGTATTATGCATATGGATTTAGCTTGAATATAAGTAAACCTGAAATAACTGAAGAGTGGCTTTATGAATTAGTACCTAATGGCTCAGATCAGATAATGTTATTTGAAAGAGAAACCAAGAATAAAACTTTAAAAATAGGTTCTGATGTTAATCTTTCAGAAATTGACGAAATGAGAATTAAAACATATAAAATCGACTTTGAAGAAAATAGAAACACTTTATTTATTAAAGAAATGAATAGAAATAAAAAAATAAGTAATGACTCTAACCTTATATTTTTCAAAGATGTTTATGATTGGTTTAAAGATGATTTGATTACTATTTTTCCAGATCAGCCAGTTACTGACTTTGAATATTTTTATGGAAATGAAAAAGATTCATTAAAAATTAACAATTTAATTGATATTTTTGATACAGGAATATCAAAAGTAAAGATCGAAAAAGTTAACTTTGCTGATTTTAAAGAAAAAATACCCAAATCTATTTTAAAAAGGATAATGGAATCATTTAATAATGAGTTTGAAGAATCAGAAGATGTAAGTCAAGTTCATATGTCTATGAGAGCGAAAGATGTTTTTTATAATATTAAAGGTAAAAAGGGAGAAGAACCTGTTATCACAACAATAATGATGGAACATGGAGATTCTTTTAGTGACTTTGAGTTTTCAGAGGAATCAGATGGGACACAAAGATTGTTTGATCTTTTAGATATTTTGATGAATAACGATAAAAATAAAATATATATTATTGATGAAATGGAACGTAGTCTTCATCCAAAATTAACATATAAATTTATAGAATTATTTTTTAGATTGTTAAAAGAAAATAACGTACAATTAATATTTACAACACATGAATCTAGTATAATGGACCAGGATTTGTTACGACGTGATGAAATATGGTTTGTTGAAAGAAATAATGAAAATATTTCACATCTTTATTCATTAGATAGATTTAAAGAACGATATGATAGAAATATAAGTAAATCATATTTAGAAGGAAGGTATGGAGCTATTCCAATATTTAAAAACTTTTCTTGCAAGGTATGTGATGTAGAATGAGTCCTCTTAGAGAAATAAGACAATGGACTTCAAGATACAAAGAAGATAAACAAATAAATCCTCTAAGAAGATATTATCTTATTTTTGAAGGAGCCCATACTGAGCTTAAGTATTTTGAAGGAATAGTTAACAATAGGAAAATTTTAGATATTCATAGCTTGATTGAATTAGTTATTTTAGATAAAGACGGTGATATTGAAAATCATAGTCATCCCAAAAGATTATATGATTTAATTAATAAGAAAAAGAGTCAATTAGAGAATGATGAGAATTATAATAAAAATATAGATAAGTTTGTTATTATTTTTGACAGGGATTCATATAGATCTTCAAAAAAATATCTAGATTTTGTTAAAAGTGCTGAAAAAGAAAATATTCTTGGGGTGACTAATCCCTGTTTTGAATTATGGTTATTATTACACAGAGATAATATTATTGAAGACTATATAAATATATATAAACAAGATATTCTGGAAAATAAGAGGAAGAGTAATAAGCATACTTTTATAAGTAAGCTTTTCTCTGATTTATTTGGAATGAATTCAAAATCAAATTTAAACTTTGAAGAATTAAAGGATTTTGTTAATATAGCTATTATAAACGAAAAAAAGTTAGAACAGTGTACTGAAAAAATGAAAAATGTTATTGGTTCAAATATAGGTTTAATTATAGAAGAAATGAAACAAGATCCAAGAGATGCTTTATATTAGATCTTATTTCTATAAAAAACTGGACGGATAAATCATCATCCTCAATCACTCTGCTACTTTTTTTATCAGATTTTTTTTAGTAAAGATTCTGATTTTTGCTTGATAGCCTTTGTAATAAGGTCATCAAAATCTAAATTACGTAGGGTGAAGAATAGGGTTGGATCTTGATCAAGTTTTGTTCCTACACCATAGAGGACAGTTGCAATATGTTTACACATGCTGGCATAATCAGGACAGGAACAATCGAATTCTATTTTCTTAGGTAATGGAAGTAGACCGTCTTTTTTAGCTGTTGTTAAGAAAGTCAAACAATGACCAGAGATCTGAGAGTTTGTTTTGTAATAGGGTTTTTAATAGCCTGGGCTTCATCTAGTATTAGAGAATCCTATTTGATATCATGTAACCATTCATTACGCCAGATCATTCCGTAAATAGTGATAAAAATATTATAATTGGATAATAATTCTTCTCTATTTTCAGTAATTGAATTGTTTTCGATGAATGCAAGACATAGTATTTAGGTGCAAATTTATCAAACTCATTCATCCAGTTGCCAATTAGGAAGGTAGGAACTACTAGCAGTTTTTTTTCTTGCTGATTGTCCTGGGTATAATTAAGTAAGGCTATCACCTGAATAGTTTTACCTAGACCCATATCGTCAGCAAGACAGGCACCCAGTTCTAATTTTTTCATAAAGTTTAGCCAGGCAAGACCTTTTTTCTGGTAATCTCTTAGTTTGGCCTGAAAATCATAGCCAGGAGGAATTTTTTCTATTTCTTCAGGCTTGATTAGTTTTTTAATAACTGTATCTAGCCACTCTCCGTTACTTATTTTTAATTCCAGATCCTTTTCGACCATCCTCATTTTCTCTGCAGCACTTAATTGAAAGCGCATTGCTTCTACATTCATATCTTTTTTCTTGATAAATTCCTGTGCCTCTTGATAAGCAGCCAGGGTCTCTTTAAGTTTTTCGTAATTTACCTCAACCCATTTTCCTTTTATGAAGGCCAGTCCTTCACTTTCAGAGAGCAATTTTTTTATTTCCTCTTCACTAATATTTTCATCACTAAGGTATAGGTGTAAATGATACAATATAATTAACAGTTTTTGATAGATAAGACTTTACACCTTTTGCTTGAAAATGTTAATATACAGAATCTCTACTGGTAATAAATCAAAATATTGACAGTTGTAATCTAAGCATAATCTGCTAAATTCTTGTATAATATCTAAAGATATTATACTGGAAGGAGCAGAAATCATTGAAAAAAGAAGTTGGTTGGAAAATGTACATAAAAATACAGGAACTGTTAAATTTAGGCCTCAATAAATCTCAAATTGCTAGACATCTTGGAATCAGTCGCCCCACATTGTATAAATATTTAGACTTAACTCCTGATGAATTTGAACAAAGAATAAATGGTATGAATACTCGAAAGAAAAAGGTGATGCGTATAAAGATATCATTTTTTTAGACTGGTTAAAAGAATTTCCCGATTCGGAGTTTGTCAAGTAATATTATTATTATGTTGAAAAAATTTAGAATATTATTATTGATAATAAATCAAAAGTCATTTTGGTGCTATAATTATCCGAAATAGTTAGGATTAATAAAAGGTATTTAACTAGCTCTGTAGAATTATTAATTGGGTGATAAAATATGGAAGAAAATCAAAGACTATCAAGACTATATAGACTAATTAAAATGATTACTTTGCTGGAAAGTACACATAAGAAATGGACTGCTTCTGATCTTGCAGATTACTTTCAGGTATCGGAAAGAACATTTCATCGGGACAGAGAGATCCTGGAAAGGATTATGCCTTTATATTATGATTCATCTAAAAAAACATATGCTGTTTTAGATACATTCTCATTTAATCCTCCCTCTTTTACTAGAGATGAGGCTGTAGCACTAGCAATGGCAGCTCGGGCTTTTAAAGTCGAGAACTTCCCTTATAAAAACGATTTAGATATGGCACTGGCCAAGATGTTAAATTCATTACCTGAGTCTATATGTGAAGTGCTTGAAACTTTAGGTGATAAAATGACTGCCTTAGGTAATCCTTTAGTAGATTTAGCATCTTACAGAGATGAAATTAATTATAATGGAAGCTAAAGTTTATGGAACATTTATAAAGAAAGATGGTTATATTTATAGAACAGATACATATATGCAATTTGGTGAGTCAGATGATATTATTGGGGCCTGTGTATTATGTAATCCTGGATCATCTACATTGAAAGGAAAAAAACTCCAGAGAAAATTAGAACAGGAAACAGATTACAAATTTTTGCATAGAGAAGTAACGAAAGATAAAGCTATGGAACAATTAGAGAAGATATTACAGGAAAGTTATTCCGGGAGATTGTTGGGTAAATTTATTATTTATAATATATTGACATTAAGAAATCCCAATATGGATAAAACATTACAAATTTCAAATAATGAAACTCTTGACTATGAATTATTACATAAAGACTTTGAGGATTGTAAAGTTAATTCGGAAAATATCCCGTGGTTATTGATTGGATGGGGCTGTAAAGATAATAAAAAGTTAGATAAGTTAAAAGAATACTGGTTAAAATTTATTAAGGAAGAGTCTTTTCAGCACTTAGGTCTTAAAGGAAAAAACGAACCTCATTATTACCATCCTTTACCTAGAATATATATAAAACAAATTGAGTATAGAGAATCTATTATAAAGCAACATGAGGAATTAATGCAAAATGACAAAAACGAAGCTAATTCTTCTGCTAATATTATAGGAATAGAAGGAGCAGAAAAAGTAGATACAGGAGAATCTAAAGAAATTAAAGAAATTGAAAATGAGCTAAGCTACATGATAAAAGAAAAAAAATATAAAAGGATGTGATAAAGTGTTATTTAAAGAAATAATTGATATTAGGGGATTGGGAGAAAAGAATATTAAATTAGTCAGGCATGTAGTAAATAGGGATTATATTAAAAGGATTATAGAAAACGGAGATTTTGAATTATATCAATCTTATCAAAAGCAAAACATATTTAGAGATTGTGATTATATTGTGACTTTCACAAATTTAGAAGGTTCTAAATCATTGTTAAAAGGCTTATATAAGGTTTACGCAATAGATGAAGTAAATGAATTGCCTGAATGTATTAACTTTATAAAAGAATATGAATCATGGGGAGAAGGTCCCTATTATAAGTATTATCTTAAACGAGAAAACAAACTTTCAGATCTGGAAGATAGACTTATTATTGATTGGGGTAATAGTACTCGTTCATGGCATCAATGGTTATTAGAAAAAGAGGTATTAGAGATACTTCCTATATAATTTTTGTAAGTCTTTTTAGATACAGAAAGCCAGAACTATCCCTGAATTAGTATTAAGACAGTGGAGTAGAAGGATGTTGAGAGTAAGGAGTTTCTGCATAAAGATCTGGCATATAATCTTCGTGGTGTTATAAAGGAGATATTTTTTAAGATTATATACTGATAACTTGTCTTTAACCCTCTATAATTGTATAATGAATTAAAAACAGAAGGAGTTTACTATGATTATACAATGTACAAAGAAATTGTTAGATCAACTAAAAATAAAACCTGATATGGGAGTAGAGGAAGACCCCTTATTTTCCTGGCATGCTAACCTTCTAACTATTAATCGCAGAAAAGTTCTTGTATTTGTAAATGATAAAAACAGATATTCTATTGTTCTTTATGGACTAAAAGCAAAGGATTTTAAAAACTTTGATGAACATATTATTAGCTCTATCAGGAAAACTTTTCAGCAGGAGTGTATAAAAGAAGAAATCATTGATCAATTTATCAATTCTGCCTCAGAAATTACTTATACGAAAACTAAGAATCGTTCAATGATTTCTAGGATGAATGAATCCTGTAAAAACGTTCATTATTATCTTGATTTACTAGATGAAAGAACTATTTATCAAGGAGAATTAAGTCAGAAAATTAGTCGGTATATAGTAGGTGATCGTCAGGGTGATTATATATATCCCAATAAAGAGATGTATCAGGATCTGAGAAATTTAACAGGGGAAAAAGTATTTACTTCTAAGGCTGCTGTAATAAAAGTAACACTGGAACTAGAAAATTATAATGTCTGGCGTAAGTTAATTATTCCCACTAATATATCATTTTCTAAATTGCATCAGATTTTACAGATAGCTTTTGAATGGCAAGATTATCATTTGCATGAGTTCTATATTTATGATAATGCTGTAAAAAAAGAATCATTAATTTATTACTCAGATGATTATGATCTTAGTCTTAAACCCATTATTAATTTAGTCAGTTCTGAAGAAGATCTGGATTATCAGGATCTAAATGATTATGAGATGAAGTTAGAAAAGGGCATAAAATTATCAGAATATTTGCCTGCTAAGATTAAGTATATATATGATTATGGTGATGATTGGGAGCATTCGATTGAAATTCAAGAAATTATAGACGATTATGATAAGAATTATCCTATATGTTTTGATGGTAAAGGAAATACACCTCCTGAGGATGTTGGTGGAGAAGGTGGTTTTGAAGAATTCCTTAAGATTATTGCAGATAGTAATCACCCTGAACATCAATTTCTGCTGGAATGGGGAGAAAAGCAGGGATATCAAGACTTTGATATTGAAGAAATTAATCAGGATTTGAAGATTATGTTTTAAATTAGAGTAGTGATGGCAGATATCTTGGAGGTACTGGGTGCTCTTATCTCTTTATATAGTTTGGATAAGGGAAAGATAAAGACTATTACCGCTGTTGATAGAACTATATTTAATTATAAAGAATTACAATAGATGAGGCAGTAGCAAATAAAGTTATATTAAAAATTCCTAATTATGCAGTGAAGGTATTATATTGGGAATACATGAACAATATATATGACCTTAAAAATAAAAAGTAACGCTTCCTTTAAAGTTATAGCTATATATTGTCTTCCTTATTACAGGAACATTTAGAAGTGTAAAAAAGCAACTAATATCATATTATTTGTAGAGAGTATTATGTGTTGTATCATTGGAATTTTAAAATTACAAGGCTAATTATAAGCATCAAAAAAAAGCCCCGAATTAACGAGGAATACAGAGAGGATTTCCTACTATCAGATTATCTGGATCTGGCAGGTGTTGATTTGCTGCAAGGAGTTCATTAAATGGTATACCAAATCTATTAGCTATACTATATAAAGTATCACCTGGCTGTATTCTATAGATTGAGCCTCCTGGACAGGGGAAAGGTCCTCCACCTGGTGCAGGAGGTAGACAAATTTGTTGTCCTACCCTTAAAACATCAGGATCGATTCCAGGATTAGCTACGATAAGTGCATCGAGAGTATAGCTATATTCTCTAGCAAGGCTTAATAAAGTATCTCCTGGCTGAACTGTATAAAGAGTTCCAGGACAGGGCCGTTCAGGAGGTGCTTCGGCAGGGATGCAAATTCGTTGACCAATTTGCAGTCTTTCTGCTTGAATACCAGGATTAGCTTCAATTATAGCTTGCACACTTATATTATATTCCTGGGCTATACTATACAAAGTATTCCCTATTACAACTGTATGAAAAAATCCGTCAGGACATTGATTTGAATTAGTCATAGATAAATCTCTCCTTTATTCTATATTTATCGAAAAAGTTAAACGCTCGTCATCTAATCTACTAGCAACATTCCAGGCTGTTATATCTATATTACCAATCATCTGAGTACCATCGTTTGCCTCTTGATCCCAATTAGCTCTAAATATCTTGCTTTCTCCAGGTTCAATTACTACATCTTCTTGCACATATGCAAATGCTCGCCCTCTTGACCAGGTCCATTCTTGCTCGTTTGTTGCAGTAAAATCAAATCTTTGAGTAGTTCGATAATGGAGAGATATCGGTGAATTGCCGATATTTACTTTTATCAGGTATAAAACTACTGTTTCTCCACGACGATATCTACTTTTGTTTGCAAAAGCAGTAAGCAAAAGATTATTAACTCTTCTAATTGCATATTGTCTAGCTATGGGTCTTGGAGAAGGTATGGGCTCTCTATCTATAGGATCAGCATCATCTGGTATTAATAATTGCTGTCCTACATGTATTTGGTGAACATTTTCAATCTGATTTAATTGTGCTAATGTTTCCAAGGGTACGCCAAATCTTCTTGCTATTTCTGCCAGTGTATCACCAGGTCTAACGGTATAGTTCATATTGTGACTCCTTTCGTAAGTCTGTAGGTTCTGTATATATATTATGTTTTATAATTGATTTAGGTGAAAAGAGTCAGTCGAGGTATAGGAGTGATTTTTTTTTTTTCTGGCTACGGAATCACAATATATGATACTACATCTCGCGAGGTATTTATTGGAGCCGCTGATCACACTTGAATCCCTTGCTTTTCTGTGTACACAGAAAAGCAAGGGGTTTTTATTTTTTACAATTGATAATTCTTTAAAACTACTCTATATGACACATACGTGCAGGAACATTATCTCAATTGAAGAATAAATATACAAAGAATTAATTTGATATATTTAATATTAAAATTTTAAACACAGAATTAAGGAGCTGAGAAAAGATGACTTCTGAAGAAAAAAATCATCGTAAACAGGGTTTAATAATAGCAATTATAGTATTGATATT